>CANJDY010000011.1 GCA_947472635.1 Chitinophagaceae bacterium | reverse complement strand
TAGGCGTACAATGGTGCATTTTTTTAAATGCAGCATGAAAAGTGCTTTTTGAGGAGAACCCTGCTTTTTGAATTAATGAATCAATTGTATAATTATTCAAATAGTCGTCATTTAGCATTTTTGAAAAATATTTAATTCTGTATTGATTGATATAATCATTGAACCTAACATCAAAGTGATTGTTAATTATATAGGATAAATCTTTAATAGGAATTTGAAGTGTTGCTGAAATTTGGGTCAATGTAATTTTAGGGTTTAAAAAAACTTCTTGATCCTTCATATAGGTTTCAATTTGAGCAATTTCATTTTCATAATTTTCTACTATAAATGGCCTGCTTTCCTGCTGATTTGAAATACTCGACTCTTGAAACCGATATTTAATAAATGGCAAGCCATCCAGTATAGTAGGGTTTAATAAAATGTAGGTACTTAAAGAAAAAAAGCTTACAGATAGCAATAAACTTTGAACTAAATTTATAAATTCGGAAAAAATATTTAATGGTAATACATTAAAGAAGAATGCCAAAAAGAAAAATCCAAACAGGATGGTTGTAAATATCCAGGTAAATATTTTTAACCAATTCGCAACTTTCTTTATCTGTGATTCGATTAAAATATTTATATTTTCTATTTTTAAATCAATTATTAATTTCCATTGAAAAATCAAGTACAGTATACTTTGTATAATTTTAATTACAAAAATTACATATTCAGGAAGATATCCAGCCTGGTACCTAAATGCATAACTAATATCATTACTTGTCATTTGAACAATTAACTTCTTTTCTGCAATTGGCATCAAGAAGAAAGGCAAGTAGTTTATAAATGCAAAAAAAAATGGAAGAAAATGTAAAAAATCAGTTCCTGCTAACCTTTTTTTATTAAATAAAACTGATTTTACATACAAATAAGCTAGTGGAGCTATTAAGAAATTAAATGGAGCTGCTGTTTTATAAAGTAAGGGTAACTCAATGATCTTACCAGTATAAATTAATAAATAAACTATTACAAAATATATCTCTAAAAATAATATGGCAGATAAGATATAATTAGAGTGAGATTTTATTGCATTTTCCTTAAATAATAATAAGTAAATGGTTAATAACGCACAAAATATACTTCCAAAATATAGTATTTCAAACATGGTAAATAGAGCGTAAGTTGGTTATTTAAGTTATCAAATCAAAGTGGACTATATTTTAGATAGTGCTTCTTGATTTAAAGTTATGTTTTTATTTTAAACTCAGTTTCAGAACAGGATGTATACTATTCAACCCACGTCTTTTCCTTTATTCCCATTTGATACCCAAATTAACTGTAATAGGGTCATTTTTGCTAGAATACTTGTTTTATTACAGAGCAGTTATAAAACAACAAAACCCTTAACTAGTAAGGGTTTTGTAAAGAGTAAGCTGTGGAGAATAGCGGGTTCGAACCGCTGACCTCTTGCATGCCATGCAAGCGCTCTACCAACTGAGCTAATTCCCCATTGGGTGCAAATATAGTTGCACCTGCCTTTGCTTCCAAAAGCAATTTATAAGGTGAATTTGGTTTGGATTTCTAGTCACCCCAAATTTCCCCTTTTCCTTCCAACCAAGATTTTACTGAATCGGTAGTTACTGATTTTGGCCTTTCCAACGGAAAGCTCAAAGCCCTGTCCCAGCAAAGGCTAGCCAATACGCCTAGCGACCTTGAAACGCCGAAAAGCACGGTGTAAAATTCATATTCCACCATTCCAAAATGTACTAGCAGTGCACCGCTGTGCGCATCCACATTGGGCCAGGGGTTTTTAATTTTACCCAGCGATTGAAGAATAGGGGGTACGACGTCATAAATATTCCAAATAGTTTGACATAATTTATCGTCTGGCATGTGTTTTTTACCAAACTCCATCTGGGCAGTGAAGCGAGGATCCGTTTTGCGTAATACCGCATGGCCATAACCCGGAACGACTTTTCCCCCTGTAATGGTGTCTTGAACATATTGGGCTATTTGCTCTTTGGTAGGTAAATCGGTTCCTAATTTTTCCTGCATTTCGTAAATCCATTTAATCACTTCTTGGTTGGCTAGTCCATGTAAAGGACCCGCCAATCCATTCATACCTGCAGCAAAAGCCAAATAGGGGTCGCTTAAAGCTGATCCAACTAGGTGCGTAGCATGGGCCGATACGTTGCCACCTTCATGGTCAGCATGAATGGTCATGTACAACCGCATTAATTCCTTAAACTCTTCGCTATCATAGCCCATCATATGGGCGAAATTACCCGACCAATCTAATAAACCATTTGGCTGAATATGATCTCCATTTTTATACTTGCGGCGGTAGATGTACGCAGCCACTCGGGGAAGACGTGCTATCAGGTCCATCGTGTCTTCCAGCGTAGCCTCCCAGTACTCTTTTTTATTCATGCCTGCAGCATATCGTTTCGCAAAACTACTTTCAGTTTGAAGTGCCATAATTGCAATTACAAACTGGGTCATTGGATGCGTGTTGATTGGAATTGCCTCAATGGTATCAAATACATGCTTGGGTACATGACTTCTTCGTTGCCATACAGAGGTGAGGTAAGTAACATTTTCTTCTGTTGGTAATTCTCCGAGCAACATCAGGTGAAACAACCCTTCTGGCAGCGGTTCAGCACCTCCGGGTGCCTTGGGTAATTGCACCTGTAATTCAGGAATGGTGTAACCACGAAATCGAATCCCTTCCTGTGCATCTAGTAGTGAAGTCTCAGTGACAAGGCCGGTAATACCCCTCATTCCCTGGTAGGCCTGACTTAGGGTAACTTCCCCAATTTTTTTGTTACCATGCTCTTTGAGCATTTCTTTAATTTCTGCACCAATTTTATCAGCTTTTGTTTTAAAGCTGGTTTTTAATGAATCCATATATCTGCTTTAGGTATAATCTATGATAAGGAGGTAAAAAGAGAGCATAAAATTACGATGCAAGCAACTGCAAAACAAAATATTTTTAATATTTATATTTTTTAAATATATGCTATATTTATTATATATGTATATTTTTAATTAAAATCAGGACAGTTTATTTTAAAAAAAATAAAATTAATTCCCGGTTCCAATTAATAATTCCCCATAAATTTTCAGCTAAATTTCCTGCTCCCAATTATTCGCTGTAAGTTTGCATGACCTCACGGATTTTTTCTTACCAGTTTTAAACGTTCTGAAAACCGCTGGTCATTTTTGAATAAACATTTATCAAACCATTTTGTCGTTTTTTCATAAAGCTTATTTTTCCCGAACGATTGGGGAAGCCTTATTGAGAAGCATTGTGTGATATTGTTGCAATTCAATTGTTGTAAAAAGGTATTCAACTTATAAATAGATACAATGACCAAGTACATTTTTGTAACCGGTGGTGTTACCTCCTCTTTGGGAAAAGGAATTATTGCAGCCTCCCTTGCAAAGCTGTTGCAATCTAGAGGATTGAAAGTTACCATTCAAAAATTTGATCCCTATATCAATGTTGATCCCGGAACACTCAATCCCTATGAGCATGGAGAATGCTTTGTAACCGAGGATGGTGCTGAAACAGATCTTGATCTGGGGCATTATGAGCGCTTTTTGAATATTTACACTTCGCAGGCCAACAATGTTACCACTGGTAGAATTTATCAAACGGTCATTAACCAGGAGCGGGAAGGTGCTTACTTGGGTAAAACGGTTCAGGTAATTCCTCATATAACGGATGAGATTAAACGCAGAATGTTACTGATTGGTGGTACGGGCAAGTACGACATTGTGATTACTGAAATTGGTGGTACAGTGGGTGATATTGAAAGCCTTCCATTTGTAGAAGCTGTCCGTCAGTTGCAGTGGGAAATGGAAGAAGAAGATTGCCTAGTAGTTCATTTAACTTTGATTCCCTATTTGAAAGCTGCCAAAGAGTTAAAAACAAAGCCTACCCAACATAGTGTTAAACTGATGAGTGAAAATGGTGTTCATCCGGACATTATTGTTTGCAGAACAGAAAGGTCATTGAATATGGAACTAAGGAAAAAAATCGCCTTGTTCTGTAATGTTAAAACCGACGCCGTTATTGAGGCAATGGATGCTAACTCCATTTATGAAGTACCCCTTAAAATGTTGCAGGAAGGCCTTGACGTAATTGTGTTAAAAAAATTACATATCAATGGTTATTCAGCACCTGAACTGGGTAAATGGAAAGAGTTTCTCGATAAATTAAAATATCCTTCCGGAAAAGTGACCATTGGCTTAATTGGAAAATATATAGAATTGCAGGATGCCTATAAATCAATTTTGGAGTCTTTTGTTCACGCAGGTGCGATGAATGAATGCAAGGTTCAAATAGTAAATGTGCATAGTGAATTCATTACGGACGATAACGTAGCTGAAAAATTAGGTAATTTGGACGGTCTATTGGTAGCACCTGGTTTCGGTAAAAGGGGAGTAGAAGGCAAGATTGTAGCAGTTCAGTATGCAAGAGAGAAAAAATTACCATTTTTCGGAATTTGTTTGGGAATGCAAATGGCTGCCATTGAGTTTGCAAGAAATGTATTGAACCTTAAGGATGCACATTCTACGGAAATGGATGAAAATACCAGTAACCCCGTAATTGACCTGATGGAAGAGCAAAAGGCAATTACTACAAAAGGCGGAACCATGCGCCTAGGAGCCTATCCATGTGAATTACAATCCGGCACATTGGCTCATAGCATATATGGTCAATCAACAATTAGTGAGCGTCACAGACATCGTTGGGAATTCAACAATGCTTATTTGGAGCGATTTGAAAAGGCCGGAATGATAGCAAGTGGAAAAAATCCGGCTACAGGTCTTGTTGAAATTATTGAATTACAAAATCATCCTTTCTTTATTGGGGTACAATATCATCCTGAATTGAAAAGTACGGTAGAAAACCCGCAGCCAATTTTTGTTAGCTTTATTAAGGCCGCTAGGGAATTTTCAGAAAAAAAGGCATCGGCAAAAAATCCATTACTTCAAAATGAGCTAATATAGTAGCCATTATTTGAGTTGCCAGCCAGCATTGGGGTAAAACCTTGTATTGTAAAGTGGATGCTTGTCTATCGATTGCTTTATTAATCGATTTTGCTACTTTCAAAATGTTTTATCCTCCAATTTAACAAGTTTTTAATTTTATGGATTAAACCTATCAAATTATAAATAGTCTAACTAGATTAACTTTGCAGCATATATTAAACTTGACTGCACTTAAATACAATCAAATGAAAAATATTTTTACCTGTGTTGTTTCATTATTGGTTTGCTCCCTTTCTCTCAAAGCTCAAACGAAGGGAATTGGCAAAAACGATCCGGATGCTAAAAAAATATTAGATGCGGTAAGCTCAAAATTTAAAACATTTAAGTCAGTACAGTCAGCCTTTTCACTTAAAATAGAGAATAATTCAGGTAAAACCCTTGGTGCTAAATCTGGCATAGTCTATATGAAAGGGCTTAAATACCGTATCAGTGTAACTGGGCAAGAAATTTATTGTGATGGAAGCATTATTTCAACCTTCGACAAATCTACCAATGAGTTGACCATTACAAAGGTTGACCCAACTGCTAATTCAATTACTCCCCAAAAAATATTTACTAATTTCTACGATAAAGATTTTTTGTATAAGTTGAATGCGGATGTCAAAGTAAGGGGAAAAACGGTTCAACAAATTGAGTTGACTCCTGTTGATAAAAGCAAACCTTTTTTTAAGGTATTAGTAAATGTTGATAAGAAAAGCCAGACCATTTCAAGTACAAAGATTTTTGAAAAAGCGGGCAATATATATATGTATGATATTTCAAATATGAATACCACCACAATGGTAAGCGATGCTCAATTTATTTTTGATGCAAAGAAGAACCCAGGTGTTGAAGTGGTGGATTTACGGTAGTTCTTTCGATTATTCTATTTGGTTTGTTGTGGAGGATAATTCCTTTCAACTGACTTTCTAATTTTTGGCATCTTTATTTTCGCCCCATCTATAAGTTTTGATATCTAGTCCTGCTAAGTCTAGCACCCTGTCAACTACCGTTGCAGCTACTTCTTCAATAGTGGATGGCTTGCTGTAAAAAGAGGGGGTGGCCGGTGCGATGATTCCTCCAGCTAGTGTAATGGTTTCCATATTGCGAATATGCATCAGATTATAAGGGGTATCTCGCACCACACAAATTAATTTCCTTCGCTCTTTTAAAACAACATCGGCAGCTCTTGAAATGAGGTCATTGCTGATGCCACTGGCTATTCGCCCCAAGGTACCCATGCTACAGGGAATAATGATCATGGTATTGTATTGTCCGCTGCCAGAAGCAAAAGGTGCCATAAAATCCTGTTGGGTATAGTAGTTTACCGGATATTGCAAATAAATGCTATTGTCTAGTTCAGTTTTCCAGACTTCCTGTGCATTTTCAGTCAAAATCACTGAAAGTTCATTCCATTGAGTCTGGATAGTCAGTAATTTGTCTAAAAGTACTTTTGCATAGATTGATCCACTTGCCCCCGTAATAGCAATAACGATTTTATTCATTTACTTTGTAGTTAATTAGGTGTGTAAGCTACTAAACAATTTTTGTATGAAAAAGGTTAACGTTTTTTTTATCGCTTTCTTGGTAGCATTTGTATTCACTTCTTTCAGTCGAAAGAAAAGTGATAAAGTGCATTGGTTGAGCATTGAAGAAATGCAACTGGCCTATAAAAAAAAGCCTAAGCCTATTATTGTGGATGTATATACAAGTTGGTGTGGTTGGTGCAAGGTAATGGATAAGGAAACCTATAGCAATGATCAAGTGGCAGCTTATATCAATGAGAAATATTATGCCGTTAAGTTAGATGCAGAAGTCAAAGAGCCCTTAGTATGGAATGGAAAAAAATATGGGTATGTGGCACAGTATAAAGTGAATGAATTAGCAGCTTATTTTTTAAATGGGCAAATGAGTTATCCGACGACGGTTTTTTTTAGTTCACTGGACGCAAACCCTGCACCTTTGGCTGGGTATTTAAAACCTAAGGAAATAGAATCTCCCCTCAAATTTTTTGGCGACGGTGTTTTTAAAACCAAAAGTTACCCCGATTTCATGAAGGGCTTTAGTGCCAGCTGGTAATAGCTGTTATTTTTTCATATTGTAATGTAAATAGTAATTCCCCAATGGCAGTAACGGCACCAAAACTTCAGCGCAACTTAGGACTCTTTCAGTCAACCGTGCTCAATATGATTGATATGGTAGGTATTGGGCCTTTTGTTACCCTGCCTATTGTGATGGGTTTGATGGGAGGGATGTTTTTATATGCTTGGATAGCGGGGGCTTTTCTTTCTTTGGTTGATGCAATGATATGGAGTGAATTGGGCGCAGCATATCCTTTGGCGGGCGGGAGTTATAATTTTCTGAAAGAAGCCTATGGAAGTAAAGGGCCTGGTAGGATGATGAGTTTTTTGTATGTGTGGCAAACAGTGATTCAGGCACCATTGGTTGCTGCATCTGCTGCAATCGGGTTTTCGCAATATTTGGGGTACTTGGTTCATTTAGATGAATGGCAAGCAAAGGCAGTATCTGCGGTGGTTATTATTTTTATCACTTTTTTACTTTATCGAAAAATAGATAGTATCGGTAAAATAGGGGTGCTGCTTTGGACAGGAGTATTGCTTACACTTGGATGGATCATCATTGGAGGAATTGCGAATGGCCATTTTTTGGAACCGCTTAAAAATATCAACACTGATTTTAGCTGGGGTCAATTATTATCTTTTGTATTTGGGCAGGCATGTGTGAAGACCATTTATAGTTATTTGGGATATTACAATGTCTGTCACTTGGGAGGTGAAATCAAAAATCCGGGTAAAAATATCCCTGCGAGTATGTTTATCTCTGTGATAGGAATTGCCATTTTATACTTGGCTATGAATATGAGTGTTGCCAGTGTAATTCCATGGCAGGAAATTAAACAGTGGCAGGCCAACGGGCAGAATAATTTTGTAGTTAGCACTTTTATCGAAAGGTTGTATGGAGTTGCTGCAGCCAATATTGCAACCATTATGATATTATGGGTTGCATTGGCTTCTTTGTTTGCAGTAATGCTTGGTTATTCAAGAGTGCCTTATGCCGCAGCGGTAGATGGTGCTTTTTTTAAAGTATTTGGAAAATTACATCCAACTAAAAATTTCCCCTATGTTTCCTTGCTGGTGTTAGCTGGATTTGCAATGGTATTCAGTTTATTGTTTAGAATGAAGTATGTGATTGACGCTATACTAGCGATGCGCATCATGGTTCAATTTATTGGGCAGGCTGTAGGGGTGACCTTATTGCGTACACGAAATGGGACGAAAGCATTGCCTTACAAAATGCCCCTATATCCGTTGCCAGTAATTCTGGCGATTGCCCTGTGGGCATTTATTTTTTATGCTACCGGTCTTACTATTATATTTTCATTCCTTCTGGTTGTAGGCAGTGGATTGATTATGTATTTCATTCTTGCAAAAATGCAAAAACAATGGCCATTCAATGTCGAAGTCGAAAAGGGGCTAATGGTGTAGGGGTTACATTACCACTTTTTTAGCGCTACAAAATATTATTAGTAATCACATATCTCCCCGTCACTAGATAAATCAAAACAGCAGTAGTAAGCTCCCAACTTCGTTGAATTTTTTTCATAATAATTTTTGTTTAAGAAATCAGCTGGTTTTAATCGACCGGTTATGGCCTTTTTGTAAATGCCATTCCATGTATTCCAAGTTTTGACCCTTCAAATAGCGAAAGGTTTAATTAAGCCGGATTTTATTTGCGAAATAAATTCATTGAGATGGGTAGACTTATTTGAATTCGCTATTTCCAATATCTAGGGTAATCTGTATTTTAAAAAATATTGTTAAAATAAATTTCACTTCAGTAAGTATCTGGCGATAGCTATATAGCGTGGTTACTAGAAAACAACTTCTTAAAAAAAACATTTTTAGGCTTTTAAACTTTCTATCCATTAATCAATCAGATAGGTGTTCAGAAATATTAGCACAATTGTTGCTTATCATTTTCAGGACACCTATTTCTCATTTAAAAATATAAGTTATGAAATTCAACAAAAAGCTCCTCCGTACATTTAGCCTGATTGCATTTCTTTCAGCAGTTTTGATTACAGCATGTAAAAAAGAAAATTCCTCCTCCATGCCGGCTGGTAGCCAGCGGCTTTCTTTGTACTTGACTGATGACCCAAGCCCTTATGATTCGGTATTTATTGATATTAAATATGTAGAGGTTAAAATTGATACCTCCAATCATCATAAAAGCGATGACCATTTTGGCGACAATGACAATGATCGGGATGATGACCGTAAAAGCCGTGATGAATTTGGAAAGTGGGATACTTTACAAATTACTCCTGGCATTTATAATGTTTCCAAGTTGAAAAATGGAATCGACACCTTGCTTGGAACGGTTACCATCAATGGGGCCATCCGTAAAGTCCGGATTACATTAGGAACCAATAATTCACTTCGGATGGCAGGGGTTGCCTATCCTTTGAATTTGCTACCTGGCACTAATAATTATTTGTATGTAAAAATTAATGAGGTGCATCACCATGAAGCTATATTTGGACAAACCTCTTTGTGGATTGATTTTGATATTAGCCGATCAATCATTGCGCTAGGCGGCCAATATTATCTGAGGCCGGTATTACGACCTTTCTGCGACAATAATTTTGCTAGGGTAAGAGGAAAAGTGCTTCCCGCAGAAGCCGCTCCATTGGTAACAGTTTATAATGCTATGGATACCGCCAATGCTATTCCTCATCCTAATGGTGAATTTAAAATTAGGGGACTGAAAGAGGGTTCTTATAGTATTTTATTTAAAGGGGCTAATGGTTACCGTGATACCACTTTGTTGAATGTCCAGCTGAAAAAGGGAGTAGAAAAAGTGGTTCCTACTATTTTATTAACAAAATAAAAAACTGAAAATTGTTACATTGCATCGAAATAGGGGTTTCGCCTATTTCGATGCAATATTTTATCAATTAATAAATACATTATGGAAAGAAAAGAGTTTTTAACATTAATCGGATTGGGCTCAGCATCCGCCCTTGCTTCCGTTTGTTTGGCTAGTTGCTCAAAGTCTTCAACTGCAGGCGATTCCAACGTACCTAGTGCCCCTTCCAATGTAAACACTACGTTGGATTTGACATTACCTGCAAATGCGGCACTTGCTACCCCAGGAGGCTATATTTATACAGGTGGTGTAATCGTTGCCAAAACAATGGCGGGTGCATTTATTGCCGTATCTCAAACTTGCACTCACCAAGGGTCAGCTGTACGGTATGAGGGAGCAAACCAGCGATTTTATTGTGCAAATCATGGGGCCACCTTTTCCAATACAGGGGCAGTTACCGGAGGACCGGCTCCTACAGCATTAAAGCAGTACAATACGTCCTTGGCTGGAAATATATTAACTGTATTTTCTTAAATTGCTTTTACTTATTAATTGTATAAATGTCATTCAGTTTAGATTTTTGATCTAAGAAATTTCTATCATACTATGTCAATAAAAAAAATAATTCCCTGGGTCAGTTTGTTTTTTGCAGTAATCTTTTTTGTCAGTTCTTGTACTACGGTGAAGGAGTATCAAAAGGGGAGGCTGAATGATGCCGAAATGGTATTGGGCAGTCGGAAAATTCAAAAAACAGAAATGAGTTTTCAATCTTATCGTGAAGGGGCTTCAGGAGCAAACGGAGGAAAAACTGGTGGAGGTTGCGGATGTAATTAGTGAGATTCTCCGAATACGAATAAATTATTTGTCCAATACCCCGATTAAAAATAAGGAATGAAGAAAATATGTTTGGTTTTAGTTGGCTTGTATCTGAACTTACTCGCCGGGTTTGCGCAATCCAGTCCTGCAAAAGATTCTATCCAATATAAGGACCGTAAATTAGTGCTGGAGGAAGTGAATTTTATAAGTAGTTATTACCACCAAGATGGAAACAATTCATCCGTTACCGGAGGGATTGGTACGGAAAAGCTGACTGATTTTGCCAATATTATAGATATTAAATTTGCGAAATACGATAAGCGTTACCGTAAGCATACCTTTACAATGGAAGGTGGAATTGACACCTACTCATCCGCTTCTTCGGATCAAATTGATTTGAAAGCGAATTCTTCGGCCTCCTCTCATGATATCCGCGTATATCCTTCCATTTCCTGGTTGGTTGAAAATGATAAAATAGGTACCAGCTTTGGATTGAGTGCGTCTGCTTCTAAAGAATTTGATTACCAGTCTTTCGGAGTAGGGGTAAATTTTTCTAAAAAATCCAGTAATAATAACCGTGAATTTGGCTTTAAGGCACAGGCCTATCTTGACCAGGTTTCATTGATTTTACCGATTGAGTTGAGAACATCCTCCAATACTCCTGCTCGGAATAGAGAAGATGATGATTATCCCACGTCATCTAGAAATTCTTTGAGTGGCTCACTTACTTATTCTCAAATTGTCAATCAAAAATTACAGTTATTATTCTTGCTAGACCTGGCCTGGCAAAAAGGGTATTTGAGTTTGCCCTTTCACAGGGTTTATATGAATAATAATTCGGTTCAATCAGAATTTTTACCATCTTCCAGATTGAAAATTCCGGTTGGAGTGCGGGCTAATTATTTTTTAGGCGATCAGATTGTTATCCGATCTTTTTATCGCTTCTATCATGATGATTGGGGGTTGACGGCTCATTCTGCCGATATAGAAACCGCTATCAAACTAACGCCTTTCTTTTCTGTTACGCCATTTTATAGATACTACCGTCAATCTGCAATAAAATATTTTGCACCTTATAAAGTGCACAATGCCTCGGATATGTATTATACCAGTAATTATGATCTTTCAAAATTTGATAGTCATTTTGTGGGTGCCGGCTTCCGAATTGCCCCACCAAACGGTGTTTTTGGAAATCCTCATTTCAGCATGCTTGAAATAAGGTATGGGCATTATTCTCGTAGTACTAATTTCAATTCAAATATTGTGAGTTTGCATCTTAAGTTTAAGTAATTCGGTTTATAAAGTCTGTTTTGCAATAACCCTATCATAAAAATCCCCAAAGAATATTCTTTGGGGATTTTTATTTTTACAAATGGCTTGGTTTAATGTATTTTCCAACTATGGTGGCCCTTGGTACTTGAAATTATTTTTGGCGGATGATAAATACCGATGGTACTGCCCTTTCTTCCCCTTTGTCGCTAGGGTAGATGGTTTGCTTTCCGTTTATTAGCATACAGCTGCTACCCCCTCCGTCGAGGTTAAGCGCTTCTATACAATTAAGATCTACCATAATTTGTGCAGCCTGAGGTAAACTTACTCCCTCAGCTACTCCTGGATTACGGCCTTCGATTACCATAAGGATGAGTTGGTGATCTTTGGTATACCCAATTAGTGTTCTTGGGTGTTGATCATTAATTGCCTTTCCTGCAAACTTTATTTCTTCGTTATTCGATATTTTGATTTGTCCATTTTGAACCAGTACAGGACCACCACCTACTGCTGTTTGCATCTTCCATTGTTGGAAAGCAGGGCTGGTTGCATTCTTAAATGCAGGTAAATTATTGAGGTCCTTTAGGTTAAAATGGTGGTTGGCTATTGAATCTTTTATTAAGGGAACTGCTACTTGCGAGGCAAGGGCTGTTGCAATTGAAGAGTCTGAATATATCCATGCTATATCAGCCTTGCGGTTTTTCGAAATACCTAACGCCCCTATAAAAGGGTGACGGTACGTAAAAGTGTCTTTTCCCTTTCCTGGTACTGAATGAATATTATAGGAAACAAGTTGCCCATCTTTTATTACGATGTTTAAGTTTTGATGGGTAGCAAAAGAAAAAAACGATGTATTCATCACCAGCAATGGGGATCCATTTTTTTTGAAATATTCTGTCGGGGTTAATCTTCTTTTACTTGAGGTGTCAGTTGTAAATTCGAGTTCTTTGTTTGCAAGATCTGCGATGACATAATAAGCAATAAATGGTTTGCCATCCAGCGAATCCTGCGTTTTATAAATATTGAATCCTTTGGGCAAAGGGGCATACTGGGAATTGGCGTTTGTCCAACGAAGCTGTGCCAATAAGTGATTGTTGCAAAACAATATCATTGCAAACAGTACCAGTTGTTTTATTGCCAATTGAGCGGCTTGTACTATTTTACATTTCATAAAATTGATTTTACCTATTGGGTATAAAGGTCTTTGGAAATAGCTATTGCAGTTTATTAAATGGTATTTGCTAACTGTTAACAAAAAGCAGCTACTATGCATTTATCAAACATAAAAAAAGGATACTTTCGTATCCTTTTGGTTTTATGATTTGTCTGAATTTTTCACTTTCTTTTGACTCTTTGGGGCAAACATTACCAACATCCTTTTTCCTTCCATTTTAGGCATGCCTTCCAAGGCACCTACATCTTTTAGTCGGTCTGCAAATTTTAGCAATAATAATTCTCCTCTTTCCTTGAACATGATCGCCCGGCCTTTAAACTGAACATGTGCTTTTACTTTATTTCCATCCAGTAAAAATTTTTCAGCATGTTTACATTTGAATTCAAAATCGTGGTCATCTGTATTAGGGGTAAAACGAACTTCCTTCACCTCGCTGGTTTTGGATTTCGCCTTCATTTCTTTTTTCTTTTTCTTTTCATCGTACAAAAACTTATTGTAATCGATGATCTTACAAACCGGGGGATTGGCACCTGGAGAAATCTCTACTAAATCTAACTGTTGGTCTTGGGCCATTTTTAGCGCATCGGCTGCAGGATAAATACCCGGTTCAATATTTTCGCCTACCAATCGTACCTCAGGTACTCTTATCATGTGATTGGTGCGATGCTCCTGTTGTTGTTCTTTTCTGAATCGTGGGTTAAATGCACCTCTGGGTGCTCTGGGTGGAAATGCCATTAATTGATTTTAGTTTTAAAATATCGGGCTTGCGCTCCAGTTTTTGGTTTAAAGTTAATAAATAATATTATTCAAATGCTCTTTTACTCTTTACTTCCTCATTTACCTGTGCTATAAATTCAGCGATAGGGACAACTCCCATATCACCTTTGCCTTGTCTTCTGATGGCAACTAGGCCCTCATTCATTTCCTTTTCACCTAAAACTAGCATGAATGGGATTTTTGCCAATTCGGTATCCCTTATTTTTTTGCCGATTTTTTCATTTCGGTCATCTATTTCTACGCGAATATCTGCATTTTTTAACTGAGTTGATACAATTTCTGCATAGGGCATAAATTTATCGCTGATGGGCAAAAGCTTTACCTGAGTAGGTGCTAGCCATAATGGGAATTTTCCAGCACAATGCTCAATCAAAACAGCAATAAAACGTTCCATGCTTCCAAAAGGGGCCCTGTGAATCATTACAGGCCTATGTTTTGCATTATCTTCCCCAATATAGGTTAGGTCAAAACGTTCTGGTAAATTGTAATCTACCTGTATTGTTCCCAATTGCCATTTTCTGCCAATGGCATCCCTTACCATAAAATCGAGCTTTGGACCGTAAAAAGCAGCTTCGCCATATTCGACCACTGTTTTTAGTCCTTTTTCAGCCGCCGCCTCAATGATGGCATTTTCTGCAAGGTTCCAATTTTCGTCACTCCCAATATATTTACTTCGGTCAGTTTTGTCGCGCAATGATATTTGAGCAGTGTAATCGGTAAAACTAAGTGAATTAAATACATAGAGTACCAAGTCGATTACTTTTTTGAATTCATCTTTCACCTGTCCTGGCATGCAAAATAAATGGGCATCATCCTGGGTAAACCCCCTTACTCGGGTAAGGCCATGTAATTCGCCATGCTGCTCATAGCGGTATACTGTTCCAAATTCGGCTAGCCGCAACGGTAAGTCCTTATAACTGCGAGGGGAAGTTTTGTAAATTTCACAGTGGTGTGGACAGTTCATCGGTTTTAAGAAAAACTCTTCCCCTTCCTGTGGTGTTTTGATTGGTTGAAAACTATCCTTGCCATATTTTTCATAATGGCCGGAAGTGACGTATAAATTTTTATGCCCGATATGGGGTGTGATTACAGGAAGGTAACCACTTTCCATCTGTGCCTTTTGTAAAAATTGCTGTAGCCTTTCTCTTAGCATTGCTCCCTTTGGCAACCAAAGAGGAAGGCCCATGCCTACTTTTTCTGAAAATGCAAATAGTTCAAGTTCTTTTCCCAATTTGCGGTGGTCTCTTTTTTTAGCTTCTTCCAGCAGTACCAAGTATTCATCCAATTCCTTGGAAGACGGAAAAGTTACTCCATAAATACGGGTGAGCATTTTATTTTTCTCATCTCCTTTCCAATAGGCACCAGCAATATTGGTCAGCTTAATTCCTTTGATGAAACCAGTATTAGGGATATGCGGCCCCCTGCACAGATCGGTAAAATTGCCTTGTGTGTACAAGGTGATTCCTCCATCTTGCAAACCGCTTAAAAGATCAAGTTTGTATTGATCACCCTTATCTCCAAAATATTGGATGGCATCGGCTTTAGAAATCTCTTTTCTTACAAAAGCGTTGCTTTGCTTGGCTAATTCTGCCATTTTAACTTCTAGTCTGCGTAAATCTTCTTCCCCAATCTGGTGGTCGCCCAAATCAATATCATAATAAAAACCTGTTTCCAGCGCAGGACCTACCCAAAATTTAACTCCGGGAAACATTCCTTCAATTGCTTCTGCCATTACATGTGCGGAGGAATGCCAAAAGGTAGCTTTACCATTTAAATCATTCCAAGTGAGTAATTGAAGTGAGGCATTCTCCTGAATGGGTCTTGCCGCATCCCATACTTCTCCATTGATAGTGGCAGCCAATACTTTCCTTGCTAGGCCTTCGCTGATAGATTTTGCCACATCCATAGCACTAACACCCGCTTCGTATTCCCTAACTGCACCATCCGGTAATGTAATTTGTATCATAATGTATGTAAATTCTACCTTAATTTTAAGATGCAAATTTAACGAACTATTAGCTAATGAAGTACAGAACTAAAATATCTTTGTAAAGCTTGGAATGTTGGCTTTCTTTTGAAGGAGTTGTAGGATTGCCCACTTCCAACATCGAATGATGCCCTTTTTGTAGTAGGAAGGGCTACAAATTAAAAGAAGTACGTATGAAAAAAATAATCGTTGCCGCCCTCTTTTTTTTACTAACCAATTCAATGGAAGGCCAAAAAATTAATGGGCAGTGGCGAGGTTATTTTAATGGGAAAGGAGATATTGTATCAACTGGTGGGGATGATACCGAATTTGTGTTGGAAATTGAAGTCAATGGTTCGCAGGTATCGGGGTATTCGTATAGTTATTTTCAGAACCGAAAATATTATGTTATTTGTTCATTAGCAGGTACCTACTATAAAAGTACAAAGAGTATGAAGGTTACAGAAACCGCTCGTATTAAAGGGTTGACACCTCCCGACTGGAATGATTGTTTGCAAACCCATATCCTAAGTTACCAAAAGCAAAAAGGGGTAGAAGAGCTAAAAGGTAGATGGGTATCAGCAGAGGGACAAGTAAGTAATTGCGGCCTTGGAACAACTACGCTGACGAGAAAAACTTTAAGCAAGGATCTTGCTAGTTTTAGAAAACCAGTTTCATCAAAAGCGTTGTCTGAAAATAAGCCTGCCGTAAAATTATCGACCCCATTGGTGGGTGGCCTACCTGTACTACCATCGCCTGTAGTTAAAGCTTCTCCAAAGTTGAAAACCAAACCTATCCCATTTGAAAAACCAACTGACAGCTTTGTAGTTACTAGTAAGCCGTTATCTCGGGACATACCTGGCATTATTGTGCCAGAAGCCCAACGTGGGCAGGTAATCATCCTTTCACCCGAAAGAGGCTTTGAGAAGCGATCTAGTGAAATAATCAAAACCATTGCCATCGAGCATGCAACTTTTACTGTAGACTTGTATGATAATGGTGAAATTGATGGAGATAGTATCTCCCTATTTTATAACAGTAAATTATTGTTTTCGCACAAGCGTCTCAGCGAGAAACCCATTAGTATTGCACTTGCAATTAGTTCGGAAAATGAAGTGAATGAACTAACCATGTATGCAGAAAACTTAGGGAAATTCCCTCCCAACACGGCATTGATGGTTGTTTTGGATGGAGATAAGCGCTATGAAGTGAGGATCGCTTCGGATCTTAAAAAAAGCGGTACCATTCGATTTGTTCATAGTGTCCCCGCACATTAATTGACAGACCAGCAGTCCCTATTTCCTTTTTGATTGGACTTGTTTTAGGGGTTCTATCTATATAGCATCCACGATTTATTTACTAAAGTAGAAGGTATCCTGGGTCCTTTATGGACCAATTTAAAATTTGAAATTCCAGGTTACGGCGGGTATGATAGGGAATAAGCTTACCTGCTTGCCCTGTACCTGTAAACTGCCATCATATGGATTACCCGTTTGGTCGAAATAAATAAAGTAGGGGTTTTTTCTGCTGTATACGTTGTAAATACTAAATACCCATTCCGTTTTCCATTTGCGGTGTTCATTTTTTTTAGGACTATTGATGGCTGCAAAATCCAATCGATGGTAGGAGGGAAGCCGGTATTCATTGATTCGGCTATACTCTTGTGTTAGTATGCCATTTACTAAATAAAACCTTTGTGGCAAGGTGGCTGCATTGCCTGTGCCGAATACAAAAGTGCCCGAAAGTTTCCATCGTTTATTGAGTTCATAAATCCCTACTACGCTGATATCATTTCTTCGATCGTACTTGGCAGGGAATTTTTCGCCGAAATTTAGTTGGGGAAATTTGCGCCAAGTCCAGCTCAGCGTATATCCAATCCATCCGGTTAACTTCCCTTTGGTTTTATTGATAAATAATTCTGTTCCATAGCTCCAGCCTTTACCAAAGGTGAAAAAATTTTCTGTATCCTGCAGGGTATTTGGAGTATATCCTTCTTGATACTCTATCTGGTTTTGCATATTTTTATAATACATTTCCAGCGAGGTCTCATACATATTATCTTTAAAGTTTTTAAATACCCCAGCTGCATATTGCCAGCTTATTTGGGGTTTTACCTTGTAGGTGCTGGGCACCCATAGATCAGTAGGTAGGGTAGTGCCAGAATTACTTACCAAATGAATATATTGTAAATTCCTAGTAACAGATGTTTTAAGAGAGGTTTCATCATTGAGGGCATATCGAAGGGTAAATCTCGGTTCAAGGCCACCATATGTTTTTACCGCTTGTCCTTTTGAATATACTGTGCTGTCTTTTCTGTTTCCATCGGCATCCGTTTGGTAAATTTTGTATGCGCCAATTTGCTGAAAGGCGCTGTAGCGAAGGCCAATGTTAATTTTTACTCGCTCATTCACTTCCCAGTCGTCTTGTAAATAAACGGCTGCTTCATGGGCAAATTTCGCTTGTGCATTCAAGGGTTGAAAAATCACTGAATCCTGCCTGCCACTTACCACACTGGGGGTAAATCGGTGAAAGGTGTATAGCCCTCCAAACTTAACCTTGTGGCCTGTAAAAGGATAGAGATCAAAATCCTGTTTTAAACTAAAGTCACGTATACCAGAAGCCAATTTTACATTTAAATTATTTTGTGCCGCCTGAAAAGTAAAGTTATAATTATTAAAAACGGCTGTTGTATTTCCAAACAACCTTTTGTTAAATACATGGTTCCAACGCATGGTTCCAGTAGCATTTCCCCAAGGAATATTTACTTGTAAACTTTTTTGCCCATTTACAAAATTGAATACATCCCTTCCAATGTAACCGCTGATATACAACCTGTCTTTTTCAGAAAACCGGTAATTAACTTTTGCATTTAGGTCATAAAAATAGTATCCGGATCCGGCAAACTGGCTTGTTTTTTTCACAAAGGGTTTTGTCAATCCATCAATATAAGTTCTTCGGGCAGAAATAATAAAGGAGGCCTTGTTTTTTTTGATCGGTCCTTGAATGGAAATCCTAGAAGCAATCAATCCGATTCCTCCATCCACTTGCAATTGTTTGTCATTGCCTTCTTTCATGGCAATGTCTAGCACACTGGATAAGCGCCCACCATACTGTGCAGGCATTCCACCTTTAATTAAAGAAACGTTTTTAATGGCATCCGAATTGAAGATAGAAAAGAAACCAAATAAGTGGCCGGTATTGTAAACAATGGCATCGTCGAGCATGATTAAATTCTGGTCGGGACCGCCTCCTCTAACATAAATACCTGCGCTGCCTTCACCCGCATTTCTGACCCCAGGAAGCAGTTGTATCGTTTTAAGTAGATCCGCCTCCCCTAAAAATGCAGGGATGGCTTTGATTTGCTCGATGGGCAATACGAATTTCCCCATTTGGGCATTCTTCACATTGGCGTCCCTTTTTTTAGAACTCACTATCACTTCCGTTAAGACACCTCTTGGCGTTAAATCAAAATTGATTTGTTTATCTGCATCCAGTTTAAGCGGAATTAACATTGGCTGAAACCCAACGTAAGAGCCAATGAGCTCATAATCCCCCTCAGTAAGGGTAAGCGAATAAAAACCAAACTGGTTACTGCTAATTCCTTTTACTTTATCCTTAACGGCAATGGTAGCTCCAATGAGGGTCTCGCCGTTTCGGGCATCTTTTATATAACCACTGATGGTATATTTTTTCTGTGCAAAAAGCAGACAGGGAAAAATAAAAAAAAGGAGTAACAGGTTGTTTTTAGTCATTGTACTAGTATCCGATTTTAGCCTTTGCACAAATTTGTTTAAAAGATTGGGCAGGGCAAATAAATATTTTCTCTTTACAAAAAAAAGGCAGTTTCATTTTAGAATTCGAGTTCTATTTGACCCAAGCTTCACGAATTGTTTTTATTTCATTCAATTAATAAATCATTATTGGGCTTTGATGCTATCCTTTATCTCTCCGCAATGCAGCATGCCGCTTTTGAATTCAGGATGTTTTTTGCCCAAATAAGGGTTGATAATTTCTTCCGTGTTACTGATCCAGTTGGCACCTTTATCTTCACCAAATGCCATTGGGCAGTTTTGCCAATAGAGGGTTTTACCTTCATAATGAATCGTTTTCAATAAAGGGTAAATACTTTCACCAATCATTCCAAAGTCATGCCTCATTTCAGTCAGATTTGTTTGTTTTACCAAGCTTTCTGCGTTGGCTTTTACATCGCTTAACTGCACCATTGCAGATTCATAGATACCGGAACTGTCTTTTTTCAATTCCACCAAATGGTTGCTATCAGCTAGTGTGATGAAGAAGTAACAAGCTATTTTTGCTGAAATACTATCTGCATTCACAAAGGCATCCTTCATAGTAAAGTAGGCGTTCAATAAACTGTCAATATCTGCATTAAAGGTGGTTGAATGGCTATTTACAACCAATGCCTCCACTTTTGCCATCTCCGCCCCCTCTTTTTTTCCTTTTAAAAAGACCCAATAGCCTCCAAAAGCTATTAAAAGGACAATTACTAGTATAAATATCTTTTTCATGTTATTTTTTTTCAAAGTTACATACTAACAAACAATCCAATAAATAGTTTACCGTTAAATTATTGGTGTATTTAGTTGTATTTGGCTGGTTTGCAGCAGCTAGCGGTAGATGTTAGCGTTTCAGCAATGAGCATAGAACTGCTTTGCCTTCAGTGGATAGGGCTAAATAACTTACTTTTGCAAAAATTATCCCTTTTCAGCTTTAGAAAATAACACCAACATGCTTTTAGGATTACAAAATGTGACATTTGAATTTGGGGCCCGAACGATTGTAGAAGATGCCACC
>CANJDY010000010.1 GCA_947472635.1 Chitinophagaceae bacterium | reverse complement strand
AATCTGATATCTTTGTACCAAACTAAGTTGAGTGTAATTTTTTGTCATAGTAACCAAAAGGTCGCACTACTCGGTCAAATGGCAAAATGCCCTTAAAAGCATTTTTGCCATTTGTTTCTAAAAATTGCACTTATCAGTTGAACTCAGCATCCAATTTATATTTGTTCTGCCATTTTGTTATATTTAAATAAAAACACCTACAAAAACCAAATTCTATGATTTCAAAAAATAGCAGCCAATTAAAAATAATAGAAGTATTTGATTTTTGTGAAATACGAAAAGATATAGAGAATAATCATCAGGGACTTTTTTCAAGCAACAACTATGCTACAGGCGACATCGTAATTAATTTTGGTTCCACTAAAGTTGTTGAAACCCCCAATTATTTAACGATTCAAATTGCAATTGATCAGCATATCCACTTATCACCAGCCTATTTACAATTTATTAATCATAGTTGTAACCCAAATTTGTTGTTTAACACTGCTACGATGGAATTAGAATGTGTCCGGGATGTGACAGCCGGCGATGAATTTACTTTTTTTTATCCTGCTACTGAATGGAATATGTCTCAAAAATTTGACTGTCATTGTGGCGAAAAAAACTGCATCGGCTTTATTCAAGGGGCTGCTGATACTCCGATTGAAATTTTACATCAGTACAAATTAACCGATTTTATTCAATCCATGTTGGTTGAGAAGCACAAAATGGAAACAGAGTAAATGCTGGTTTTTTACTTAGCAAAGTAGGTGAAGGAAAGATCCCCTACTTTGCTAAGTAATGAACAAGTGTATATTTATTTAGATAAAAATCCACTTGCAAATAAATATTTTTTTAAAGCTATTTCGTATTGATTGGCCTACTTTTCAATCTAGGAGATTGGATATAAAATATTGGTAATCAATTAATTATATTCAAAAAAAACTTTTTTCTGCTTATTTGAACGAAGAAACGAGTGTCATATTCTGTCCAAATGGATAGTTCTAGTACTATTCTTTATAAACTGTTAAAGATTTATTTTATTATTAGATCTATACATATCTTTGAGGCCGTTATGAAAATAATTTTATTTTGTATTGGCATTTTGTTGGCAATACTTCATCCAATATCCAATTCTTTCGCAGAGAACATCGTTCCTATTCATAATGTTGATTTGGTTCATCGGGAACCCCTCCCTATTTTCGATTATTCTCAGAATAATAGTCTGTATTTTGATGATTATTTGGCTGCCATAGCAGAAGATGATACCAATGATTCTGAACGAAAAAATTTCCCCTATACTAAAGTCGCTTACAGAATCGATTCTTTTGTAACATCCAATTTTTCAAACAACGCCTTCAATAGCATCTGGGCTACCAGGTTCTTCTTTAAACTCCACCCATCTCTATTTATTTTCCTCCGTGCATTGAGGCTCTGATGCTTATTTTAGTCTGGCATAGGATTTATTTTCCTATCCAATTTTCTTTTAACCCATTTATCAATGGTAAGTAACCTAAAATTTACTTAGTACTGTTATTTTTTCTTGCGTGGTTTACTGATTCCATCATTTGAAAAGATGGAAGGCATTCAAAAATTCGCAAAGGATTTAACAGGCTGATAGAGGTAAAATTATTTCCTGAAAACATTTAAATGCTATGAACAAAATACTGTTATTGATAAGTCTATTTGCCACTGTATGTTTTACAGCTTGTAAATCCAAAAAAGAAGAAAAAGTGGAAGCTGGTAAATATACCGTTACAAGCCCACTTTTAATGGATACATCCTTCAAAAAGGATTACGTTGCTGAAATACAATCGCTGCAAAATATTGAGATCCGGGCAAAAGTGAAAGGATTTATAGAGACTATTAATGTAGATGAAGGTCAGCATGTAACCGCTGGTCAACTTCTTTTCACCATCAGGCCCCGTGAATATGAAGCAGAGTTGTTAAAAGCCAAGACAAAAGTAAGGACGGCGGAATTGGAAATGCAGAACGTAAAAACACTGGCAGAAAAAAACATCGTGTCACAAACAGAATTAGCATTGTCGGTAGCAAAGTTAGATGAGGTAAAGGCGGAAGAATCGCTCGCGGCATTATTTGTTTCTTATACCAAGATTGTAGCTCCTTTTGATGGTATCATTGATAGGCTTAAATTTAAAAAAGGCAGCTTGATTGATGAAGGAACCCTGTTGACTTCACTTTCCAATAACAAAGAAATCTACGCTTATTTTAATGTGTCGGAACTTGAATATTTAAACTACAAAACTAGTGCAAAAAACGAAGGTAAAACTGCTGCTACTCTTTTATTAGCAAACAATCAGCCCCATAAATACAAGGGTATTATAGAAACCATTGAGGGTGAGTTTGATAAAAATACTGGAAGTATTGCATTCAGGGCAAAATTCCCCAATCCTGATTTTCTTTTGAAACATGGTGAAACAGGTAGAGTGCAAATGGTTATTGATATAAAAAATGCTTTGATGATTCCTCAGAAAGCGACTTTTGAAATCCAGGATAAAATATATGTTTATGTGGTAGATCAAAACAATGTTTTGAAATCGAGAAATATTTCAATAAAACAGAAGTTTTCCAATTTGTACGTTGTAGAATCAGGGCTTTCTGAAAATGATAAAATCCTTTTGGAAGGAGTTCAAAGCGTAAAAGAAGATGATAAAATTCAATTTGAATTTACTCCGATCAAGCAAGTTATTGACCAATTACAACTAATTAAACAATAGAAGTTTTAATAACTACAAAGCAAAGAATATGTTCAATAAATTTATACAAAGGCCGGTACTATCTATTGTTATTTCACTTATCATTATTCTGCTCGGCGCCTTGGCAATTACACAGTTACCTGTAACTCAGTTTCCTTCTATATCTCCTCCAAAAGTAAATATCAACGCAGAATATCCTGGAGCGAATGGGGAACTAATGATTAAAGCAGTTGTTATTCCATTAGAACGAGCTTTGAATGGTGTTCCAGGGATGAAATACATTACTTCTGACGCAGGAAACGATGGAGAATGCTCTATCCAAGTAGTGTTTAACTTAGGTACCGATCCCAATATTGCTGCTGTTAATATTCAGAATCGAGTAGCCGGGGTGATTAATAAATTACCACCAATAGTTGTCAGGGAAGGCGTTAAGATTACTAGAGAGGAATCTAATATGTTAATGTATCTTAACGTGTATAGTAAAGACACAAGTCTAGATGTAAATTTCATATACAATTTTTCAGATATCAATATTCTTTCAGAATTAAAGAGAGTAGATGGAGTTGGATTTGCTGATATCTTGGGGGATAGAGAGTATTCTATGAGGATATGGTTGAAGCCCGACAGGATGCTAGCCTACAAAATTTCTGCAGACGAGGTTTTAAAAGCGTTAGACGAACAAAGCTTAGAAGCTTCTCCAGGAAGAACAGGTGAAAGCTCTGGGAAAAAGTCACAAGCTTTCGAATATGTATTAAAGTATCCAGGTAGGTTTACAACTAAAGAAGGCTACGAAAATATCATTTTAAAATCCAGTCCTGATGGGCAAATACTTCGGATAAAGGATGTAGCTGATGTTGAGTTCGGCACAGCCTATTATGATATTTATTCTACGCTGCATGGAAAACCAGCTGCTGCAATTGTGATTAAGCAATCTTACGGAAGTAATGCAAGTGCGGTGATTAGTAATATCAAAAAAAGAATGGCGGAAATTAAATCAGAGTCTTTTCCAAAGGGAATGGATTATGAAATAAGTTATGATGTATCAAAATTTCTGGACGCTTCCATTGAGAAAGTAGTTCATACATTGATTGAAGCATTCCTATTGGTAAGTCTGGTGGTGTTTATATTTTTGGGTGATTGGCGATCTACACTAATTCCGGCTATCGCAGTTCCGGTATCTTTAATTGGGACATTCTTTTTTATGCAATTTTTTGGCATTTCCCTAAATATGATCACCTTGTTTGCATTGGTGCTGGCCATTGGTATTGTAGTGGATAATGCGATTGTGGTGGTAGAGGCGGTACATGCGAAAATGGAAGATAGTAACATGGATCCAAAAGCAGCAACAGAATTAGCTATGTCTGAAATAAGTGGAGCAATCATCGCTATCACTTTGGTAATGGCTGCTGTGTTTATTCCAGTTGCCTTTATGTCTGGCCCAGTTGGTATTTTCTATCGCCAGTTTTCAGTAACGATGGCTACATCTATTATTTTATCAGGCATTATCGCATTAACGTTAACCCCTGCCTTATGTGCTGTCATGCTAAAAAATACACACGGAATTAAAAAAAGAAAAAATTGGTTGAATCTGTTTTTAGATGGATTTAATAATTGGTTTAATCGGGTTTTGGGGAAATATAAAAAGGTATTGGGTGTAATTGTAAATAGGCGAGTCTTGACATTTTTAAGCTTAGTAATCCTTTGTGTGAGCACCTGGGGTCTTAGCAATTCGATTCCTTCTGGATTTATTCCAAATGAAGACCAGGGAGTTTTTTATGCAATTATTAATACGCCACCGGGATCAACTTTAGAAAGAACTAATGAAGTTAGTTCTCAAGTGCGAAAAGCTGCAGAAGAAATGGAGGATGTAAAATCTGTTTCTTCTTTGGCAGGTTATGAAATTTTATCAGAAGGTGAAGGGTCTACCGCTGGAACCTGTTTAATTAATCTCAAAAATTGGGATGAAAGAAAACACTCAGTGGAAGAAGTGATGAAGGAGTTAGAAGAGAAATGTAAAAATATTAAAGGGGCTACTATTGAATTTTTTCCTCCTCCAGCAGTGCCTGGTTATGGTGCTGCCGGTGGATTTGAATTACGGCTTTTAGATAAAATGGCAACCGGGGATTACAAAAAAATGGAAACGGTTAATAATGACTTTGTAAAAGAGTTGAATAAAAGACCTGAACTTACTTCTGTTTTTAGTTTTTATAGTGCGAGTTATCCTCAGTACATGTTGAATATTGACAATGATAAAGCGCAGCAAAAAGGGGTTACCATTGACAATGCCATGAATACTTTGTCAACACTTATTGGAAGTAATTACGAAACAAGTTTTATAAAATACGATAGGCAGTACAAGGTAATGGTGCAAGCATTGCCACAATACAGAACACTTCCTCAAGATATTTTAAAACTGTATGTAAAAAATGACAAAGGTGAAATGGTGCCATTCTCGGCTTTTATGACAATGGATAAAGTGTATGGTTTGTCAGAGATTACGCGGCATAATATGTATAATGCATCTGAAATAAGTGGGAGTCCCGCTCAAGGATACAGCAGTGGAGCCGCAATTGCGGCTGTAATGGAAGTTGCAAAGAATAAATTGCCTAGAGGATTTGGAATTGATTGGGCAGGTATATCAAAAGATGAAGTAGGAAGAGGAAACGAGGCAATATTTATATTCCTTATTTGTCTGGCTTTTGTTTATTTGCTTTTAGCAGCTCAATACGAAAGTTTTATTTTACCATTCCCTATCATTCTTTCATTGCCAGCTGGGATATTTGGAGCCTTTTTCTTTCTTAAAATGTTGGGATTAGAAAATAATATTTATGCTCAAGTTTCTATGGTGATGTTAATTGGTTTGCTAGCTAAAAATGCAGTATTAATTGTGGAATTTGCTGTTCAAAAACACAAAGCCGGCTCAACGGTATTTGAAGCTGCAATTGCTGGTGCTTCAGTTCGTTTGCGCCCGATCTTAATGACATCTTTTGCTTTTATTGCAGGTTTAATTCCGCTTGTATTTGCAACTGGTCCTGGGGCAATTGGCAACCGAACTATTGGGTCTGCAGCAGCGGGTGGCATGCTTTTCGGGACAATTTTTGGCGTACTGATTATACCTGGCTTGTATTACATTTTTGCTCGAATTTCAGAAAAACATCCCATCATTGAAAATGAAGAAGAAAACCCTTTAACTGAAGAAATTAATTAAAATGAAAATGGTTAGAAAATTTTATACAGTAGGTTTTTTATTAATTTGCTTAGTGTATGCAGGTTGTAAAATACCTAAGGAAATGCAAGTAAATAAGGTTACAGCAATTCCAGCTTCTTATAGCAATTCAGTAGATACCATCAACTCAGCCCAAATAAATTGGAGCGTTTTCTTTTCAGATAAAAACCTGGTAATCTTGAT
This sequence comes from Chitinophagaceae bacterium, assembly GCA_947472635.1. Next base: position 15,884 of record CANJDY010000010.1, on the reverse strand, counting down.
TGATACTGCGATTCAAAACAATCCGGACCTGTTAATTACTTTGCAGGAAATTGAAATTGCTAAAAATAGGGTGATGTCAAGGAATGCACAATTATTTCCATCCATATCTGCCGGAGGTGGATTGGGACTTGAAAAAGTCGGTAGATACACATCACAAGGTGCAGGTGATGCGTCTGCTGAAATTACTCCCGGAAAATTAGTTCCAGAGCATCTTACAGATTTTGCGCTTGGATTTCATGCAAGTTGGGAAGCAGATATTTGGGGTAAAATTAGAACTTCTAAAAAGGCTGCATTTAACAGGTACCTAGGAAGTATTGAAGGAAAAAACTTTGTAGTCACCAATTTAGTTGCTGAAATTGCCAATAGCTATTATGAGTTGCTTTCATCGGATAGCGAGTTGGAAATTATAAGAGCAACTATTCAATTACTAAAAAGCCAGTTAGAAATTGTTAAAGCACAAAAAGAGGCTTCCGTTGTCACTGAATTAGCAGTTAAGCAATTTGAAGCCCAGGTGTATCATTCCCAGAGTTTGGAATTTGACGTCCTCCAAAAAATTACTGAAAATGAAAATAATATTAATTTTTTGTTAGGTAGGTTCCCTCAAAAAATCATTAGGAGCAATAGAGCATTTGCCACTCAACTCCCTACACAAATAAAAGTGGGTATTCCTTCTCAATTATTAAACAATCGACCCGACATTAAACAAGCGGAGTTAGAACTGTTTGCTACCAAATGTGATGCCAAAGCTGCCCGATTGGAATTCTATCCCTCTTTGGATATTACCAGTTCAATGGGGTTTCAGGCATTTAAACCCAGCTACCTGCTTCGAACGCCCCAATCCTTGTTATACTCATTGATCGGGGATTTAGCAGGGCCTATTGTTAACCGAAGGGGTATTACTGCAGAATTTAATACAGCCAATGCCCTTCAGGTTGAAGCCATGTACATTTACCAAAAAACAATATTGACTGGATTTGCTGAAGTGTCCAATGAATTATCGAATATCACTAATTTAGAAAAACTGTATAGCTTAAAATCTAAAGAAGTGGATTTGTTGGTAAAATCTATAGACATTTCTAATGATTTATTTAAATCAGCAAGGGCAAATTATTTGGAAGTACTGATGGCACAGCGCGATGCACTAGCAACTAAATTGGAATTGGTAGATGTTAGAAAACGACAATTTAATTCAGTAACCAATATATACAAGGCTTTAGGTGGGGGATGGAAGTAAGCTTTTTTATAAACTAAGGGACAATACAGCAATAGAGCTTGGGCATATAATAAGTGAAATCCTAACTTTAATGCTATCTTTTACTTATTATATGTTTACTCTTCATCTAGGCGCTTTCTTCATTTCATTTTCCGGCGTACTTTTCTGCAATCCCCAATATTGCTGGTGATAAGCAGTGGATTTTACTGGTTGAATCATTTCTTGAGGAAAGTTTTTATTCCGGATTACAATTTTTTCTCCCGGTGAAGTGAGTAGGGTTATGTGGGTTCTATTATTTACAGTAGACATTCGATAGCTGCACTTTCCTTTATCCGATTTTATCAGCATGGAAGCCGATGGAATGTCAGTTTCAATTGTTGTACCGCCCCCTTTTTCACTTTTAATTACTACGAATGCCGTTTGCATTTGTTTTCTGTTAGCACTAACTAAAAATGCACCTTCTGCCCTGAGATCTGCAAAGGAAGCATCCTGCCAACTATCAGGCATTGCAGGAAATATTCGAATCAGCGTTTCCTGACTTTGCAATAGCATTTCTAGTAGGCTATTGGTCATCCCATGGGGAGTTTCAAAGCAAGGGCCAGCTTCTCCGTATAATCCGTTTGCTTCTCCATGCCTTATTAAGAAACTGTCTAAATACCGAAACGCTAGATTGCCATTGTTCATTAGTGAAGCCATAGAGGAAGCTGCCACATAAGAATATCCCCTGAATTTTTTATTCATTGATTCCCAATAATTAATTGATTTGTTAACAAGTGCTAAAGAGGTACTGTTAGATAAAGAAACAGTTCTATATGGGTAAATCATCATTAAGTGCGAAAAATGCCGGTGACTATTTAGTAATGGTTTGTCTTTTCCAATAAGGTACCCATTTGTGTTGCTGTGATAGGGAGATAAATGCGCTAATATATTTTCCCATTTATTTTTGTCGGCATCTTTTGTACCCAGCAGTTGATCGGTTGATAATAAGGTGGAAAGCCCCCATTTTAGCGCACTTAAACTATAATGTGCATCTACTGCGGTGGTATATTCTGGAGAAAATGAATTGATAATATGATAAACCCCTTCATTGTCTTTTGTTAGCAAATGCAATAAAAAGTTTACCGAGCGTTTCAATAAAGGATAGATGCGTGTTTTTAATTCTGCGGTGTCTTTTGAATATAGAAAATATTTGTAGTAGTAATATAATGTCCAGGTAAGGTTACCCGGTTCAAATTCCCCATTGTCTATTTCTTCTTTTAAAACGGGACTAACTAGGTCGTAAGATGAAATACGTCCCATAGCAGCGGCATCATATTGCCATTCCTTGGGTACGTTTTTGATCAATGAATTTCTGTTGTTGTATAATGCATCAAATAAGGAACGGCCAATTTCGAGGTGATTGGATGTAAATACTGCTGAATATGCCAACTGCGTATTCAGGTTCCACCAAATGCCAGGCCAGGGGGTTTTGCTTCTGAACCAGGGACCCATTAAATCAACCATTGGCTTGCCTGCTCTAGTGGCAGCAGCCATATTATATTGTTCCATATAATAATAGTTCTGCATTCTAGCATCAGGTATGGAAATAAAGCTTTTCTGGGTATACTGATGCCACCAGCTGCGATGTTGCGCAATAACAGTCGCTTCTTTTTTTGCAAAATAGTGTTGGATAAAATGAATCGCTTCCTTTGTAGCATCGGTTGTAAAGTTCTGCGAATAGCCAACAGAAAGAATTAAAGTATTGGTATCAGCAGTTTGTACTTCTCTCCAGCCTGTGCTATACCCATCGCTGTAAAGAAGTGGTTGGTGGCAAAGATGATATCCGGCAGAATCTTTTTGTTGAGCCAAGGGATTGGGCAGATAAGTAACTTTTCGCATTTTTTTACTTTCGGAGCTAATTCTTGGCGAAATGCTTTCTTCTGCAATCCATTCCCAGTGCGTATTTTTTTCTTCACCTGTTCCAAAAACTTTTATCACAATAACTTCTTCACCTGTTGGCACAAGTGCATAAAAGTGAATTGTTCCTGCGGTAGTATGAATGGTTCCATTGCTCTCCGCATTGTAAATGTCCAACTTCATATCGGCTGATACAATCCTCCCTTTTGTTTTCAATAGCATTTTACCAATAGGCAATCGGGGCCTTGATAAAAGTTGTTCATTTGCTACACTATCGGGGTAATGGGGGCGTTGATCGGTTACATCCGAACGGCCAATATCAAAACGGATGGCATTGTCATTTTCCTTGTAAATATTCGTCCCCAATCTTCCATTTCCGAGTAAGATGCCTGTATAATAATTGGTGCTAACCGTATCCCACTTCAGTTGTTGGTCTAGCATAAAGCTGTTCCAGTTGATTGCTGTGTTACTATTTTGGGCAAAGGAGATCAAAGTAAAAAATAGCAAGTTCACCCAAACAATAAGAGTGAATTTTAGTAAACTGGATATAGGGCTCATCTTTTTTTTATTATAGGTCTTAAGTGAAAGTAGCCTTACAATTTACTATTGTTTACCTTATTACTAATAATTTTTTTTATCAGATGTTTGCTCATTGTTGCATAATTTATTTTTTCAATAACAGATAATTTATCATAAACCAAAATTATTAATTTACTACAAGCAACTATATTTGCTACTTACAATTTTTGTTGCCATTAATAACACTGCCAATTGCCGAAAAGGCTTTTAATTGGAGGGTCCATAAATCTTCCAGCATAAATCAATACAAATGAAAAATAAGATCGTATTAGTAAGCCTTTTTTTTGTAGTAGCCACTAGCGCCTTCTCACAAAAAAAATCGATCCTTTGGCTGGATGACCTGCCTATTCAATCATTTTCGGAGGGCATTCGACCCGTTCAAGCAAAAACCAATTATAGCCATGATACAATTCGTATTCAGGGGCTAAACTATCCAAGGGGTATTGGAGCACAATCGCCCTGTATACTTTCGTTCCTACTCAATAAAAAGGCCACCCGATTTTCCGCCCTAGTAGGTGCAGATGACTTAGGGAATAAGGAAATCCCCATCTCTTTTTTTGTAGTTGGCGACAAAAAAGTACTTTTTCAAAGCGGGGAGATGCGCATTGGTGATCCACCAGTAAAAATTGACATTGACGTTGCCGGCATCCAGCAACTTGGCTTACTGATTACAGATAAGGTAGGAGGGGTTGGGAACAAAAAAACCTATGCCAATTGGGCCAACGCCCAGCTTGAAATGATAGGCGATGCTAAGCCTGGGCATATTTCCAATTCGGACGAAAAATACATTTTGACACCTGCTTCGAAGGCAATTCCAAAAATTAATTCCGCCAGTGTATTTGGTGCAACACCCGGCAATCCTTTCTTGTATACGATTGCAGCAACCGGGGAGCGCCCTTTGAAATTTTCGGCAATTCATTTGCCTATTGGATTAACGCTTTCCTCACAAACGGGTATTATCACCGGATCTGTAAGTGAGCGAGGGAATTATACAGTACAGCTCTATGCAAAAAATAAGCTGGGGGTTGCAACTAAAAAATTATTAATCAAAATAGGTGATACCATCACACTTACTCCCCCCATTGGCTGGAATGGCTGGAACGCTTGGGAGTCGCATATCGACAAGGAAAAAGTATTGGCATCTGCCAATGCGATGGTAAAAATGGGGCTTACTAATCATGGGTGGTCCTATATCAATATAGATGATACCTGGCAGGGGATAAGAGCAGGTCCAGATACAGCGCTGCAGCCCAACGAAAAATTCCCGGACATTAAAGCAATGGTTGATTATATTCATTCACTGGGCTTAAAGGCAGGCATCTATTCTACCCCTTATATTGCTAGTTATGGAGGCTATGTGGGCGCATCTTCGTCCTACCCAATTGGTGGGGAAACGCATGCGCAAATAAAAATGAATCGTTCCTCCTTTCATCATGTAGGCCAATACAAGTTTGAAAAAAATGATGCCCTTCAAATGGCTGCATGGGGCTTTGATTTCTTGAAATATGATTGGCGTATGGATGTCGCATCTACCCAACGGATGTCGGAAGCATTGAAAATGTCGGGTCGTGATATTGTATTTAGTTTATCTAATAACGCACCTTTTGAAAAGGTGGAGGATTGGGCACGCTTGTCTAATATGTACCGCACCGGACCTGATATCAAGGATAGTTGGACAAGCCTTTTCTTAACAGCCTTTTCGCTTGATAAATGGGGCCCATATGCCGGTCCGGGCCATTGGAGTGACCCAGATATGATGATTGTGGGTGATGTGGCTATTGGACCTACCCTTCATCCAACCCGACTAACGCCGGATGAACAATATAGTCATGTAAGTATATTCAGCCTTTTGTCGGCACCAATGTTAATTGGTTGCCCGATAGAAAGACTCGATGCATTTACGATAAATTTATTGGCCAATGATGAAGTTATTGCCATTAATCAGGATCCCTTGGGAAGGCCAGCCCGACTTGTAGCAGAACGGGAAGGCGTTCAGATTTGGCTTAAGCAGTTGGAAGATGGTTCCTATGCGGTAGGTTTATTTAATATTGCCGGATATGGCAACAGGCCTGAATCTTATTTTCGTTGGGGAGATGAGCCAGTGAAAAAATTTGAATTTGATTTTGCTTCACTGGGTCTAAAAGGAAAATGGACTATTAGAAATGTGTGGAAACAAAAAGACCTAGGAGTTTTCAATAACCAATTTTCAATATCGATTCGCCATCATGGGGTAAGCTTTTTGAAGTTTACAAAAGTTGGGAGATAGTAATTGGGATCTATTTCTCCCATTGTATTTTCAATTGCTTCAAAGAAACCGCACTATTTTAATTTATCATAAGTTCCTCCGATAATCTGCAATTTTTTTGAGTTGTTAGAATCAACTGCTATACCCCCTTGCATAATCATCCACGCTGCTTTATTTCCTTAACCAGCTGCTTTGTAACATTTGTCACTAAAAAGGTTCTTGTTGGATGGTAATTTTACTTTCAATCAGTTAAAGTAGCATTTTATCTTTTTAATAATAAGTAAATACAAATCAAACCATTATGGCACAACATGAAATTGAAACCCAGTGGATGGGGAAAATGCAGTTCAACGCATTAGTAAACGGGCATACTATCATTATGGATGCCCCCGAAAGAGTGGGTGGCGAGGACAATGGCCCCATTCCTAAACCATTTGTGTTAACTGCACTTTCGGGCTGCACCGGCATGGATATTGTATCAATATTGCGCAAAGCCAATAAGGAAGTTTCCGACTTTTCAATAAAAGTTACCGGTGAGTTGAGTAAGCAGGCGCCCATTGCATACGTCGCAATGCATGTGGTGTACGACTTTCAGGGAGAACCAACTCATCAAGAAGCTGCTTTGGAAGCAGTTAGCTTGTCGCAGGAAAAATATTGTGGCGTAAGTCAAATGTTGAAAAAAGCCCTGCCAGTTACCTGGGAAGTAAATTACAACGGGGTACTGATATTTAACAATCGGATACCCTCATTGGCCATTTCCGAAAATTAAATCGGACTGCTGGTATTGTAAATAGTTATCCAGTAATAAGAATTTAAAAAATCGACAGTCAATATTTAAAATAAATCAATGATAACTATACTAAAGAAATTATTTGGACTAGGTCCAAAAGTCGACTACGCTCAATTGGTGAAATCCGGTGCAGTCGTATTGGATGTGCGCAGTAAGGGAGAATTTGAGGGTGGCCATATTCGCGGTGCGGTAAACATCCCCGTTGACCAGCTCCGCAACAATTTTTCGAGGTTGAAAGACAAAACTAAGCCTATTATTACCTGTTGCGCATCTGGAATGAGAAGTGCTTCTGCAAAAAGCATCCTTCTTTCCAATGGATACACAACAGTTTACAATGGAGGTGGGTGGGGCAGCCTGCAAAATAAATTGTAGTAAAAAATACCCAGCAGGAAGAAAATCAGTCAATTTGTATGCCCAAAAATCAATTTTATTTTATTCGACTACTTTAGTAACTTGTATGTCCAAACAATTTTGAAGAAATTATTTGTTGCCGTTACCACCTCATTTAGTGAATAATTAAATTAATTGATTATGAAAGTTGCTGAAATTTTGCAGTCTAAAGGAAGTAAAGTGTTCTCCGTTACAAGTGATTTAACCGTATACGAGGCACTGAAGGCAATGGGTGAAAAAAACATTGGTGCTTTATTGGTTATGGAAGGCCAACAATTGATGGGTATCATTTCCGAAAGGGATTATGCCCGAAAAATCATCTTGAAAGGGAAGTCCTCTCACGACACACTGGTAAAAGAAATTATGACTGAAAAAGTAATTTCAATATCTCCTGATGATAATATTGAAAAGTGCATGGAATTGATGAGTGAGCGGCATATTCGCCATTTACCGGTGATGAAGGATGGAATTGTAACGGGGATTATTTCTATCACGGATGTGGTAACGGCCATCATTGCATCTCAAAAGGAAACCATTTCCTACTTACACAATTATATTTCCCAATAGTTTTCATTGCAGGGTAGTCTCAAAAAATTGCCCATAGTTTGTACAGCTAAATTCAGCATCCAATTGCTAATGGGGTTTCAAATAATAGCAATTATACCACTCCTGCCAATTGCAAGCTTCGTTTACTGATTTTTTTATAGTCGATTCCCTCTTCAATTCCATCAGGATATACAATCAGCGACACGCCCTTTTCTTTCCACCAATTACTAGTTAATAATTTTTCTGCATGTATAATGGCAACAAGCCAGCTATATTGAAGTCCGTTGTGCCACTCTTCTATCCATTCAAAATCATCTTTTTTTATTTTTTCCAAATCATCCACACTGATAAATACTTTTAAATAAAAATCGTTGGTCAAAGTGGTATCGGTTTGATGGTATATTTTTTTATACTCATATTTATAATTGTACCGTAAGGCCGAAATGTCGCTCAATACTGCAGAGGCAGTAGGAAATGCACCTGCCCCTTTCCCTTTGAAAAAATGCTTGTCAGCAAAAGTGCTTTCCGTAGTAATGGCATTGAATTCATTTTGCACATGGTAGAGATCGTCATTGGCTGTTACAAATTGAGGGAGCACAAAAGTAGCCAGTTTGCCATTTTTTAATTTTTGTGCACTGGCAACCAGTTTGATGCTAAACTTTTTTTCTTTTGCCACTTCGGCATCTTGCTGTGAAATATTTTCTATTCCATTGAATATAAATTTTCCCGTACCTGCAATTACCCCAAAAGAGTGTGCCAGTAAAATACTCAGTTTGTTAGCTGCATCAAAACCGCCGATATCTAACTTGGGGTCACTTTCTGCAAAGCCCATTTGTTGGGCCATTAGTAAAGCCGCATTAAATTCAAGTTGCTCCTGAAATATTTTTGTTAAAATAAAATTGGTAGATCCATTGATGATACCCCTAAAGGATTGCAGTAGATCGTTGTCATAATACTCTTCCAGATTTCGGATGAGCGGCATACTGGCGCAGCAGGAAGCCTCATAGAGAAAGGGAGTTTGATACTTTTTTTGCAGGGCAAGCAACTCTTCAAAATGTTCGGCTATCATTTTTTTATTGGCACTTACCACCGCTTTGCCTTTTTGTAAGGCAGTTTTAACTATTTCGAAAGCAGCTGCTGAATCATCAATCAATTCTACAATTACGTTGATATCTTCGTCATTCAATAGTTCGGAAGCTTCTGAAGTGAAATGCTCCAGACTGATACTTCTTTTCTTCTCCGTATTTTTTATACAAATCTTTTTAATGGTTGATTGAAGCGTAGCTGTATTGTGCAGCACATCATATAATCCTTTTCCTACCACACCAAATCCAAATAGTCCAATTGTTAATTTTTTTCCTGGTTCCATCAGTTAATAGTTTGTTTTTTAAAGCATATTCTTTAGTTACACTTATAGTAACTGGTTGATTAAGTCAGTTTGCAAATAATGATGATTGAATGAGTTTGAAGTGATTCCCCAGATTGCTTAGGAACAACAAAAAAGCTCATCCGTAAATCAGATGAGCTGTAAATATTTTGTGTAGATATTTGGAGCTGTAAATCTGACCTATCTCTCCGCCGTAGCGGATGGAATTGGCACCTTTTTCCTGGTCGTCCTGAGTGGAGTAGAAGAATAGGTTGCCAAGGCTTCAACGGGCCATTACCCTCTGCCTTTCTTGATAAGTGATAACTAAAGAACTGGTGCAAAGGTAAATGTGCAAAGGGGATAGTTCCAAATAAATTTTAGCCAAGCATAGCAATTAAAGGAATACAGCAGGTTGAGATCAGCTTGAAAATCTTGATAATCAAAGCGAAATCAATCTTTTGCAATTCCAGTGGTTCCGTTGGTGGAAGCAGTAAGATTGGTCCGCAGGCATTAATTTTCTTATTTTTAACAGTAGCACGGCGGGTAGGTTAACAGAAACTGCTATAAATTATACTTTCATTTTACAGTTGGTAATTATCCAATCAATTTCTTGTTTTATCTTAGCATGGTCGAAATGTATAAAAAAGATAATGTATGATGGATATCCGGCAAACCCTGCGACAATATTTCGGCTATAATGAATTCAGACATAACCAGCAGGAGATTATCGAAAATGTTTTAGCAAAAAAAGATAGCATTGTTTTAATGCCTACCGGCGGGGGTAAGTCTTTGTGCTATCAAATACCGGCATTGGTCTTTGAGGGAGTTACCATAGTAGTATCACCGCTAATCGCCTTGATGAAAGACCAGGTAGACGCTTTGAAATTAAATGGGGTAGCCGCCGCATTTTTAAATTCATCGCAATCTGCTGCCGAACAATCTACCATCATCAGGATGCTGAAAAACAATCAGCTAAAACTATTGTATGTTGCTCCAGAAAGACTTCTAGGCCAAAACAGTCTATTAGCATATCTGAAAGAAATTAATGTGTCTCTGTTTGCCATTGATGAAGCGCATTGCATCAGTCATTGGGGGCATGATTTCAGGCCGGAGTATTTAATATTGGGCCAACTAAAAAATCAATTTCCTGATACACCCATCATTGCGTTAACGGCCACTGCGGATAAACTTACCAAAAAGGATATCATTCAAAAGCTAGAGGTAACGGACTATACTGTTTTTGAAAATTCCTTTAATCGGCCCAACATCAGTTATTTTATCAAACCAAAAAAAAATTATCTGCCTCAACTGTTAGCTTATCTTCAGGAACACCAGGAGGATTGCGGAATTATTTATTGCCTTAGTAGAAATGCTACGGAAAAGCTGGCGACAGATTTACGAAGCCACGGGTATGCAGCTGCAGCCTATCATGCAGGGCTGGAAAAAAATATTAAAGAGTCTAACCAAGAGCGCTTTTTGCGCGATGAAATAAAAATAATGGTAGCTACCATCGCTTTTGGAATGGGCATTAATAAAAGTAATGTACGCTATGTGGTACATGCCGACCTTCCTAAAAATATTGAGGGTTATTATCAGGAAACGGGTCGAGCGGGAAGAGATGGTTTACCGAGTGAAGCAATTTTGTTTTATAGTGCCGCCGATGTTTTTAAATTAAAGAATTTTGCGACCATTGAAGGCAACGAAGCACAGTCAAAGATTATGCTTAAGAAGCTGGATCAAATGGCAATGCTTTGTTCAACTAGGCATTGTAGGCGACAATATTTATTAAATTATTTTGACGAGGCAGCACCTGCATTTTGTGGTAGTTGTGATGTTTGTTTGAGTGACGAGGAAAAGGCGGATGCCACTATAGAAGCACAGAAATTACTAAGTGCGGTCAGTCGACTGAAGGGCAAATTTGGTATCAATTACGTGATTGATTTTTTGAGGGGCAGCAGTACTACTAGGCCTGAGCACCAGTCACTAAAAACCTATGGTATTGGAAAAGAAATCAGCAAGGATCAATGGAAATTATACCTGCGGGAAATGCTTCATTTGAAGTATTTACAACAGAGTGAGGGCGAATACCCCGTGCTTCAGTTGAATGAGGCCAGTCGCCAGATCCTACTGGGTGAAATGAAGGTGCGGTTAGTAAAATCTGTGACCGAAAGAAAAGAAACCCCTTTGAGTAACCAGCGAAATGAAACTGCCCACCGAGAATTGTTTACCACCTTAAAGGCTATTCGGTATCAAATTGCTAAAGAGGAAAATGTGGCTGCCTTTCAGGTTTTTTCAGATGCCACCCTCTTGGAAATGGCCACTTATTTACCAATCACAACAGCTGATCTGGCAAATATATCCGGCTTTGGAAATTTAAAAATCGTGAAGTATGGTTCCCTGTTTTTGGATCCTATCATTGATTACTGTAGGTTGAATGGGCTGGCGACCAAAATGGAAGCAAAGGCACCCAAAAGGCAACGTGCAGTAGCAGTTTCTAGCAAGCCTACTGAAACTAAAACAATCAGCCTGCAACTATTTCAGTTGGGAAAAGATATTGATCAAATTGCAGCTGAAAGAAAGCTGAAAAGAAGTACCATTGAAGAGCATTTGGGGCATTTTGTTTTTTCGGGTGAAATAAATATCAATGAAATTGTACGAAAAGATAAATTACCTGCTATCATAAAAGCGATTGAGGAAAATAAAAACAGTTTGGCCATTGGTCCTGTCAAGAAAAACCTAGGGGAAGAATACTCATATGGAGAAATTTCAGCAGTTATTAATTACCTCAAACGAATGAATGAAGCTTAGGGCGACTTGTAGTGAATGATTTTTCTCATCTGAATAAATCCTTCAGCTTCCGCACCTGCAGCTCTTTTATCCAGTCAGAATATTTTCAACTAAATCACGCCCTTTTTGTTTAGTACCTTTACAGTAAGTTTACATACATGGCAAAAGCGAAAAATAATTCCTCCAGCGATCTAATCAGCAATGAATTTATCGAAGTATTTGGAGCCAGGGAGCACAACCTGAAAAATATTGATATTAAAATTCCAAAGAATCAGTTGGTGGTATTTACTGGCGTAAGTGGAAGTGGAAAATCATCCCTTGCTTTTGACACCATTTATAATGAGGGGCAGCGGCGTTATATGGAAAGCTTCAGCGCTTATGCCCGTCAGTTTATGGGTGATATGGAGCGGCCGGATGTAGACAAGATTACCGGACTTTCCCCAGTGATTTCTATCGAGCAAAAAACCACCAACAAAAATCCCCGTAGTACCGTGGGCACCATTACTGAAATATATGATTTTCTTCGGTTGCTTTATGCAAGGGTGGGAGAAGCCTATAGTTACAATACAGGTAAGAAGATGGTAAAGTTTAGTGAGGAAGAAATTGTGCTGGATATTTTTTCGAAATTCAAACATGCCAATATTAGTTTACTAGCGCCATTGGTTCGTGGTCGAAAAGGGCATTACCGGGAGTTGTTTGAAGACAGCCGAAAGAAAGGCTTTTTAAAAGTAAGGATTGATGGAGAGATAAAAGATTTGGTTCCAAAAATGCAGGTCGACCGCTATAAAATTCATGATATAGAGCTGGTAGTGGACCGATTGCCTGTGAATGAGGAAATGAAACTAAGGTTGAGTCAGAGTGTGCAAAAAACTTTGCAGATTGGGAAAGGGCTGATGTTTGTGGCACCTCAATTAGTTAGCCACTCCACTGCAGGGGTGCTTAGGGGAGACCCTTTAAAAAAGAAGTCTTCTAAAAATCAGGAAGAGTCTACCACATCCCCTTCGGGGCTGCTTGGGGAGGCCGTGTATAGTAAGCAACTGATGTGTTTAGAAACAGGTATAAGTTATGAAGAGCCTTCCCCCAATGCCTTCTCTTTCAATAGTCCCTATGGGGCATGTCCAACTTGTAAGGGCCTAGGAAATGTTTTTTCCATTAGCATGGAATCTGTATTGCCCGACCGAAGCCTTTCTATCAAGGATGGTGGTATAGCCCCGCTAGGCGAGGAACGCGAGGCTTACCTGTATAAAAATATCGAATCAATTGCCAAAAAAAATAAAATCAGTTTAGATAAACCTATCAGCAGTTTATCCGCCACCGCATTGAATATTTTATTATACGGCAATGCGATAGGGGAAGATGAAAATGACAATGAAGAATTTACACTACATGAAAGCGGATTAGAGGGAGGGTTTTCTAATAGCGCTTCTTTGGACCAGTCTGCATCCACCAATGTTGCTGGCCCTGGTATTGATTTTGAGGGCATTGTTCCCATGTTAAAAAGATGGTTTACCGCAAGTAATACTACAGAGGCGATGCGTGCCTGGGTGGAAAAATTTATGGAACTCAATAACTGCCCAACCTGCAATGGGAGCAGGCTAAAAAAAGAAAGCTGTTGGTTTAAGGTGGATGATAAAAATATTGCTGAATTAAGTTCACTCAATCTCGACAAATTGGCGAATTGGTTTGACGGGGTAGAAAATAGACTGAGCAAGAAACAGAATGCCATCGCTAAGGATGTACTAAAGGAGATCAGGGAAAGATTACAGTTTCTGTTGGATGTGGGATTAAACTATTTAAGCATCAATCGATCTTCCAAAAGTCTTAGTGGTGGTGAATCACAGCGTATTAGGCTGGCTACACAGATAGGGTCACAATTGCAAGGGATTACTTATATTTTGGATGAGCCCAGTATTGGTTTACATCAAAGGGATAACCAACGACTGATTGGCGCCCTTCAAAACTTACGCGATATTGGCAACAGTGTATTGGTAGTGGAGCATGATAAGGATATTATGTTGGCAGCAGATTACCTAGTTGATATTGGTCCTAAAGCGGGTAAGCATGGGGGTGAGATTGTGGCAATGGGGACGCCAAAACAGGTATTGGCTTCCAAATCCGACACGGCACTTTATTTAAGCGGCAAAAAATCGATACAGGTGCCAAAGGAAAGGCGAAGAGGGAATGGTAATTGTATCGAATTGAAAGGTGCCAAAGGAAATAATTTAAAAAATCTGACGGTAAAATTTCCGCTGGGTAAACTAGTGTTGGTAACTGGTGTAAGTGGAAGTGGGAAGTCTACGTTGGTCAACGAAACGCTGTATCCTTTGCTAAGTAAGCACTGTTACGATTCAAAGCAGAGTCCCCTCGAATACAAGTCCATCGTGGGTTTGGAGCAAGTGGATAAAGTGATTGAAATCGACCAGTCGCCGATTGGAAGAACGCCGAGAAGTAACCCTGCCACCTATTGCGGATTCTTTACGGATATCCGCACTTTGTTTGCCGCTGTTCCCGAAGCAAAAATTCGGGGCTATACTGCGGGGCGTTTTTCATTTAATGTAAAAAGTGGCAGATGTAATGTTTGTGAAGGAGGCGGTATGCGCGTGATTGAAATGAATTTTTTACCCGACGTGTATGTTCATTGCGAAAAGTGCAATGGGAAAAGGTATAACCGCGAAACGCTGGAGATTCGATACAAGGGTAAATCAATCAGTGATGTATTGGATATGACGGTGGATGAGGCAGTGGATTTTTTTCAGGCGGTACCTTTTATTTATCGTAAAATTAAAGTATTGAAGGAAGTAGGATTGGGATATATTACCCTGGGGCAGAGTGCCGTTACCCTTAGCGGAGGCGAGGCCCAGCGGGTAAAATTATCTACTGAACTAGGTAAAAAGGATACCGGAAAAACTTTTTATATTTTGGATGAACCTACTACCGGACTTCACTTTCAGGATATCCAGCATTTGCTGGAAGTACTCAATAAACTGGTGGAAAGAGGCAATACCGTTTTGGTGATTGAACACAATATGGATGTAATTAAAGTGGCAGATCATATCATTGACATTGGACCGGAGGGTGGCGATGGCGGTGGGTTGCTTTTATTTGAAGGGGTTCCCGAGGAGCTGGTAAAGGTAAAAGGAAGTTTTACGGGACAGTATTTAAAGCCAGAGCTGGCGGGTTAGCGTTGATTGAAAGAATAAAATTAAATGGGAGTAAAAAAATCGTTTACCCGTTCCTGATTAGTCAAAAAAGCAGCAAAGGATAAACGTGAAGTTTTGCTTGTGGTTCCAGGGGGGCACATCATACAAAAATGTTTGTTGTTTTCCGATGGTAAACTTAAACGCTATCACTTTGCTAACTTACTATCAAATATATACACTTCTTTTGTAATAAGAACAATCGCTATACAATTTAATTTACATTTTTTCATCTACTGCCTCATGTTTCCCCGGTAAGTAACATTTCAATATGGGGTATATTGTCTTCCATATAAGTTTCGCCTACTGGAGTGAAACCTAGCTGTTCATAAAATTTTTGTAGGTAAAGTTGTGCGGATATCCTAATTGTGTTGCAGTCAAATTGCGATAAAGTCCGAAGGATGGCTTCATTCATTAATGCACGGCCGCATCCGGTCTTTCTATAGGCAGGTGAAGAAACTACTCGGCCAATACTTGCTTCGGAGTAGGAAAGTCCGGGCGGTAAAATGCGACAATAAGCAGCCAGGGTATTACCCTCCCAACCGGTGAGGTGATAACTTGCGGCATCTTTATTATCGGCATCCTGGTACACACAGTTTTGCTCTACCACAAATACTTCATTGCGTAATTGAAGAATGGTATATAGTTCATCCACCCCTAGTTCATTAAAGAAATTGAATTTCCAGTTCAGTTGCATCCAGTTATTGTTTTTTTTGGTGAGCTTGCTCCATTTTAAATTGCATTACTGCTGCGATGGATTGGGCACGTTTTTTTGCCATTGTAGCTATTTTTCCTTCATGTAATTCATCGATTACCTGATTGAATAGGGATAACCAGCTGTCAAAATGTATTTTTTCTAACGGCATTTTTTTGTT
>CANJDY010000009.1 GCA_947472635.1 Chitinophagaceae bacterium | reverse complement strand
AAAATATTTCTATCAATGAAGCTGATTCTCTAACCTTTACAGCGGCGGAATTGAAATATTCAGCAAATGACTATCCTGCTGCTATTGCCAGCTTAAGCCATTATCTTACTGAATATCCTAGTGGAAGCTATTCTATTACAGCAAATTATTTATTAGGAGATTGTTATTTCCAAAACAAGGAATGGGATAAAGCATTGTTGTCATATGAATATATTAATGCAAAAGGATATAATAAATATTTTGAAAATGCCACTTTACTTGCTGCAAGGATCAATTATTTTGAATTAAAAAATTATCTTATTGCAAAAAAATATTTCAATTCCCTACTGCTAACTTCAGTGAGTCAGGATAATTCACTGGAAGCATTGAGAGGTTTGGTTCGCTGCTATTATCAACTAAAAGATTATGCTCTTGCTACGGAGGCTGCGAATAAATTACTTACTCAAAAAGGTATTAGTACCGATGATAAATCAATTGCATTGTTGGTTCTCGGTAAATCTCAACAAGTTAATGAAGATAACAAGTTGGCTATTGTCACTTTTAAATCTTGCGCACTAATTAACAAATCTGCCTGGGGAGCTGAAGCCCGTTACGAACTTGCACATAGCCAGTTTTTATTAGGTAATTATTCAGATGCCGAAAAAGCTGCTTTAGTAACGATAAAAGAAACAGGCAACTATGATTTTTGGTTAACGAGAGCTTATATTTTAATAGGCGATATCTATATGCAGCAAAAAGATTATTTTAATGCCAAAGCAACCTATCAGAGTGTTTTTCAAAATTCGGTTATTATCGAATTAAAAAATGAAGCCAAGCAGAAATTTGAAAAATTAAAAGAGGAAGAAAAAGTAAGTTCAAAAATAAAATGATATTTTTTCTGATTTAATTACTGGTACGGATTCAAAAAACAATTATTTTAATAGAATGTTTATTATGAATATAAAAATAACACTGGTTTGGTTGTTTATTGTAGGTATTAATATCTCTGGATACGCCCAAAAAGATACAACTAAGCAACAAACTATTGATATAACCTCTATCTATAAACCTGTAATAAGGAGTACTCCAAAAGTTAATTTTTCCGCAACTTATCTAACAGCTGATACAACAAAAAATATAGCTACTTATACTATTCCAGCGCTAAATTTATTTTATAAATATCAGCCTGTCACTTTAAAACCTTTGGCTTTAAACAAGGATACTGTTTTGGACCTTGGGTCTAAAAATTTC
This sequence comes from Chitinophagaceae bacterium, assembly GCA_947472635.1. The sequence goes on along the minus strand of CANJDY010000009.1, from coordinate 21,273 downwards.
ATCAAAATTGGCTATGGTAATCTTTCTTCTCCTTTTGCCACTGCCAGTCTTAGCATTGGGGATGGCATTAAAAGTTTAGTGAATTTATCTGCCAATTACAATGCATTTAAAGGTGGAATTGTAAATCAAGAATTTGCACAGTTAAATGCAAAACTTAGCGGTAGTATTTTCACCCAATCGAATGAAGTATTTGGAAGTTTTGGAATGAACCAACAAGATTATCATTTATATGGGTATGACCATTCATTCATTAATTTTAGTAAACAAGCTGTTTTGCAACAGTTCAAAGATTTACAATGGATGGTAGGTATTCGCAATAAGATGTCCAATGATCTGGGTATCCATTATGAACCTACAGTACAGTTTTCCATTTTTAATAACCAACTTAAATTCCGGGAAAATTCAGTGAGAATCGAAATTCCAGTAGAAAAGTCAATAGGAGATATTTTTTCGCTTCGTTTTTCAGTTAAGACTGATTTCAATTCCAATACTTCAAACAGTTTAGTTGGAAATATTCATTTTAATAATACTATTTTCCAGCTATCACCTGAATTGATTTACCATTCGAATTCCATTTTATTTCATGGCGGGTTTAGTCCAGCTTGGGATGATGGTAAATTAGTTGTACTTCCCAATTTTTATGGAGAAGCTAAAGTAAATAATCAATCCTTGTTATTACAAGCTGGATATGTTGGCCAAATAATTAGTAATAGTTACCGGAATTTGTCTTTCATTAACCCTTATTTACATTCGTTTTCATTGCAGCGTAACACTCAGGAAAAGGAATGGTATGTTGGTTTTAAATCAACAGCTGGCAATCATTTTAGTTTTAGTGCAAAAGCTAGTTTAATCAATTATAATAATCTACCGCTTTACATTAATGACACTAGTAAAGATTATAAGGAGTTTTTAATTTGTTATGAAAGTAATATAACCAATCTTCGTTTTCATGCTGATATGAGTTATGTTACTAGTAATCAATTAACCATAACTAGTGGGATTACCTATAATGGATACAATGATTTAAAAGTCAATCCGAAAGCATGGGGTACTATTCCATTGGAGTTCGTTACTTCTATTCGCTGGAGAGCATCATCCCAATTACAATTAAAAACTGATTGCAAATTATTTAGCGGTGGCCCTTATTTACTTAAAAATAATATTCAGAAAACTTTGTCAAATGGTGCTGACTTAAGTGTAGGAGGTGAGTTTTCAATTAACAATAAGATTAGTGCTTGGGTTGATGCAAACAATTTATTCAACAATAAATATGAACGGTGGCACAATTATCCTGTTTTTGGAATTCACGTAGCAGGTGGCATTATTATTAAATTTTAATATATTGAATACCCCTATGACCCTTACTAAATATTCCTATCTTTGTTACTTGAATAATCAGTATGTATCAAATTATAGCTACCTCTCTTTTTCAAAATAAAAAATGTAATTTACCTGGTATAGGTACCTTGTTAATGGTAAATCACTGTGCTGAAACTGATTTTATCAATACCCACATTCAATCTCCTTTCGAAACCATTGAATTTATAGCAGCAAAAAAGGAGGATATTTTTTTTGATGAGTTTGCCGAAATTAGTGAAATCATTCAAAAAGGTTTAAAAGAAAAAGGGAGTTTTTTGTTAAATGGGATTGGGACTTTCACAGAATCTGATACTGGAAAATTAAATTTTATTGCTACCATTCTCGATCCAATATTTACTCCCTATGCTGAAGCAATAAGAGTTATAAGACAAGATGCTACTCATGAAATTTTAGTAGGGGATCAACAGAGTACCAATACTGAAATGACTGAGTATTACAGTGCAAAACCCCAACTAACGAACATTTGGTTAATCTGGGCAATTGTATTAGTAACGATTTGGTTACTTATAATTTTACTTTATAGTAATAATCAATCTGGAATGAATTTGTTTGGGAATTTTAGTAAATAATTAGTAGGAAATTAATGGATTCAAAAAGCTATTTGATTTCTAATTCAAATGTTTTGGGCCATCTTTTGCCAGTAATATACATTTTATTATAAGTACTATCCCAGGCAATTCCATTCAATACTTCTTCTTCATCAGGTAGATATCCCTTGGCATATTGTTTAATTAAACCGGGTAGGTTAATCATTCCGATAACATGTCCATTTGAAGGGTCAATTTTTAGGATAAAGTCGCTTCCATAAACATTTGCAAAAATATAACCATCGATATATTCTAATTCATTAATTGACTTTACAGGTCCAATATGATCAGTTATTTGCTTAGCTGTTTTTACACTGAAATTTTCTGGATTTACAAAATATAAGTTTGCAGAGCCATCGCTAATAATCAATTCTGTTTCATTGTGGGTGATTCCCCAACCTTCGTAAGGCCAAGTAAAAGTTCTAATAGGTTGGTTAATATTTTTACTATCATATACATTGATTAGATGATTTTTCCAGGTTAGTTGATATATTTTATCCTTAAATATTGTTATCCCTTCACCGAAAATTTCCGCCGAACCCATCATATGTTTTTGAATAACCTTTCCGGTTTTAATATCTGTAATTCTAAGGGATGAATTGATATAATCACCTGTACTTTCGTACATTTTTCCTTTGAAAATTTCAAGGCCTTGTGTATAAGCAGTGGTATCATGGTCATATATACCGGTAATATTAAAAAGTATATTTTTGGGTGCGGTAATACCTTCTGAAGGTAAGTTATTGTCTGAAGAGGGTGTTAGGTTGGTTGGATTATTACAGCCAGTTATCCATACAATACAATACAATAATATATAATATCTCATTTTACATATAAATTATTAGCTACAAAATTACTAAACTAATCAACCATTAAGTTTACAAATTAAATAATACTTATCAATTTCTCGCTGTTTTAACTATTGGTGTATAATTAACTGAATTGTTAAATTAATTATTTATCTAATGTAAAATATTTTTATTGAATCTGTTGTCGTTAATTTTGTAAAAGATCTTTGTCCGTAATTTATAAATATGAATGATCTGATAGTTATTGATCTAACCTAAAATACATTGCAATGAAAAAAAATATTTTATTCCTCCTAATTGTTGCCTTTTGCTATTCCAGTTTAAAGTCCCAGGGTATTGGCGGTATATTAAAAAAGGCTACAGGAATTGATTCAAACGGAAAAAATGGTATCGGTAAATTAATCACCAAGGCATCGTCCAATAGTTTAACTAATGAGGAAATTATTGCTGGTTTAAAGGAAGCGCTTCGGGTTGGAACAGATAGTAGTTGTAAAAAATTAAGTAAGCCAGATGGTTTTTTTGGAGATGCAGCCTTGAAAATTTTGATGCCCTCAGAGGCCCAACAAGTAGAGAAAACAATGAGAAATATAGGAATGGGTAAAATGGTAGACAAGGCCATCTTGTCTATGAATCGTGCTGCAGAAGATGCAGCAAGTGGAGTAGGTGATATATTCTGGATTTCCATCAAGCAGATGAGCATCCAAGATGGGTTTCAAATATTGAGAGGAAATGATGTTGCAGCAACTTCCTATTTACAAAAAATGACTACCAACGAGTTAACTGAAAAATTCAAACCGATTATTGAAATTTCTCTAAACAAAACAGATGCAACCAAATATTGGAAGGAAGTTTTTTCTAATTATAACCGATTTGCTAAAGATAAGGTGAACACCGATCTTATAGCCTATGTTACTGAAAAGGCATTAGTAGGGCTATTTTTTAACATCGGTTTAGAAGAACAAAAGATTCGAAAAGATCCTGCAGCACAGGTAACCGGAATTTTAAAAAAAGTATTTGGCAACAAATAACTTATGTTTCACTTTCAGTACCTTGGTAATTTTTAATATAGAGAAAGGCTTCACCCATCGAATCAATGATATCCCTTGCTATCAATGATTCTTGCGAATTTTTATTTGCAGCTATATCTCCGGCTAAGCCATGAAGGTAAACACCCAATAAGCAGGTGTTTTTTGGAGAATAACCCTGTGAAAGTAATCCGGTAAGTATTCCGGTAAGTACATCGCCACTTCCCGCTGTCGCCATTCCTGCATTACCGGTAGAATTAAAATAAACACTGCCGTCTGCGCAAGCAACCATACTATGGTGTCCTTTTAAAATGATATAACAATTTAGTTCAATTGATTTCTTTTTAGCCAATTCCATTCTTTCAAAATCATTAACTGATTCACCAAATAATTTATCAAACTCTCCTGAATGGGGGGTAAGAATAATTGGAATTTCGGAAAATTTCAATTGTGATTGAATTTCAGCCGAAAGAAATTGCAATGCAGTGGCATCAATTACTAAAGGAGCTGTTGTTGTGTTCAATATTGAAATGAGTAAATCTTGGTTTATAATGGATATTTCCAAACCAGGACCAATCCCAATTGCTGATTTTTTTATTGACAATTGCTCGATATTATTATCTATTGTAGTTATAGCTTCCGGCAATACAATTTGAACAACTGATTGAGCTTTTTCATCTGTGTGGAGAGTAACTAGTCCTGTACCGCTTCGCAAACATGCTTTTGCACAAAGTAAGGCGGCTCCCATCATATTTTTGCTTCCTGCAAAAAGTAATGCATGTCCGAAGTTATACTTATGAGCAAACTGATTTCTGGGCTGGTAGATATGGTTAATTAGTTTTTTGTCAATGAAATCATGAATTGAGCTAGTAGTGTCATAAAATTGCTGGTGCAGTCCAATGTCAAGTAAATGAATTTGTCCAACAAATTGATTGTTTTCAGCCATTAAAAAGGCAAGTTTATAGGACTGAAAACTTAAGGTATGATTTGCGCAAATAATAGTATCACCCTCAGAATTCTCATCTGCCAATAATCCAGTAGGAATGTCGATACTAACTATTGTATTTACTTTCTGATTGAGAGTGTTTACAAGCTGAGCCATCCTGCCACTTAGCAATCTGTTTAATCCAGATCCCACTAATGCATCAATTACAATGCCTTCAATATTGATAGCTTTTGTATCTGTGTCAATGACAAATTGGATTTCATTGCAAATCGATTCAAGCCTTTCTAAATTAATAGTAAAATTTTGAGCCCTTTTATCACCTTCCAAAACATATACCTTAACTGAATTGCCGTTCAATAAAAGCAACCGAGCAACTGCCAGACCATCCCCTCCATTATTCCCGGTTCCACAAAAAATAGTATACGATTGAGGATATTTAAAATAAGCAGTTAACCATTTAAAGCAGGCATTGGCAGCCCTTTCCATTAAATCAATAGAGCTAATAGGTTCATAGGCGATTGTGTAGTCATCCCATTTTCGCATTTGTGCTACTGAAAATATTTTCATAACTTAAATTTACAAAAAGTAAATGGTTAGGTGCTACTATTTCTACAAAGGATAGGGGATGGTAAATTTTATAAGAAAAGTAAATGCTGAATTGAAATGAAAAAAAAAATAATTTTTTAAAATAATGAGGGTTTGCCAACTATCAATACAAATAGTTACATTATTCAAACAATTCAAGTTTATTTTTTGGTCTTCTTTTATCTTGCCACAAAAAGTTTTTTAGGAGTCTTTGTCCTTCTGGTATTTGACGCAAGGGATAAAATGTACCATCTACATTATTGATAAATTTAACTTTATTAACTTCTTTGTTGATAAAATAAACATCTATCACGTCACCCTTACTTCGGTTCATTCCAATATAGGCACTGTCATCATCCTGGGGATAAAATATGCTTTCGGCTGGTGATCCTTTTGCCCTCATATAATCCAATTCGCCTTCCTTAAAATAGCCATTTAAAGTACGTCCTGCTATCTGGTTAAACATTCGGTTATTCAACTTATTGATAACAATGCCATTTTCAAAAACATATAGTCGATCAGCTTTTTTATTTTTAGTATAAATGTAGATGGTGTCACCTGCTATTTGAGAATTACTGCTAAAAACAAGTGGGTTTTTAAAGAGTCGAAAAATAGAATCTTCAGATGAATAATACAAGCTATCTCCTACAGATTGAAGGGAGTCATTAAAGATTCTGACATTGTGGAAAGCAATAAAATAACGAATAGCGGTATCCTTTACAATCCTTTTAAACTTGCCTGAATTTATCGAATCTTTGTGTGTAGGAGGAACTATATCTACTATATTTTGATTACTACTATCTATAGACAATTTCAAATTGCCAACACTATCCAGTTTTTTTGTTGAACTGGAATCTTGTACATTTCCATTTCGTTTTGGATTTATTGATACACTAATAGTACTATCTGTGATGATATGGGCACTATCAGTTAAACCTATTTTTTGTGGAATGAGTGGGGGAGTACTGATACTTTTATTTGTAATGAATTTTTGGCCATTTATGATTGAATCCTTTTTTAACGTATCGCTAGAGACTATGATTTTATTGCCTAGACTGTCCCTTCGTTCTATACCTGAAAATAGCGTGTCAGCGGCAATAAAAGTACTGTCATTACCTTCACCCTTGAAAATCAATACTGGTTTGCGCGTGGCTAAAAATGAATTGTTATTTTTATCTAGGTAAATTTGGTTACCCAAAACCGAATACCCATTGACGCTGTCCTTTATGACAGCATTACCTTCCAACTGTGCTATACCTGTTATTTCATCGTAAGCACTGTTATCTGCTACATAGGTGCGGGTACTATCCTTTATTATAGTACGATTACCAAAATATGCCTTTCCGTTTTTCAAGTCATAGGTTCCGTTAGAAGAATAGATATCGCCTCCATTTTTACTTTTAATTTTTGTAGGTGTATTCCAAGAAGTTATTTGAGTTTGTGTATTATATAATAAGGTGTCATTGAGTATATCATATTTAGGGTCAATAAGATGGACATTTTTTTTAAAATAAACATCTTTTGTATCTGTATAATAAATCCCTTCTGAACTGGTAAGAATGGTTTTACCATTAATAACCTTTCCACCATTCTTGTACTTGCCAATACTCGTAGCAAGATTGTATTCTAATTCTTGGGTATACAATGTGCCCTTTTTATCAGTCAACCTTACATCCTTCTTTAAAAAGGCGATTCTATCTTTCCCTAAATATTTTAAATATTGAGAATAAGTATGGATACTGTCATTTTGGTTTATGTGAATATTGCCAAATGCCTCCATAATATTAGTTAGCTTATTAATTGTAGCACTGTCACAGTAAAAAAGAGTTAGCCCTTCTTTTAAAATAACATTACCTGCAATAGTTTGCAAACTGGTGATAGAGTCTACTTTTTTTTCTCGAAGGCTATTTCCCTGAATAATCTGTATTTCCCTGGTAGTATCTGTTGATGTAGACGTACTGCTAGTATTTTGAGCAAATACTAGCAAATGGCCATTTAGTATGACCAATAATAAAAAAGTAATTTTAAAACTTATGGGTAATTTCAATACAGTTTATTTAAGAACGTTGTATTATTTACATTTTCTCTTTTTAAAAGAAACGAAAGACTTCTACACAATAAAACATTTGCTACTGATTTGAATAAGGAGCATTTACCGTATCGGGCAGGGGAATAGAAAGTGGCAAATTTTTGTCTTTTTTTCCAAAAACGGAAATATTAATATATCTTTTTGGATGCACCCTAACATCATCCAGCAATAAATTTAATTTATTAGAGGTTGCACTCAGGTTGTTGTAGAGCTTGGGATCACTTATCAATAAACCCAATGACCCCTTATCGCTATTTACTTTTCCAATAGTATTTTTCAATTCGTTGATGGTGCCATTAATGGAAATTAGTGTTTTTTCAATATCTAATTTTGAAAATTTAGCGGTAGTGGTTTCTAAGTTGGTAAGTGTTTGGTCTATTTTTGCGTCATTATTTTTCAAGGTTCCTGTAAAGGCACTAACATTCTCCAATGTTTTAGCCAACGCACCAGTTTGTGTATTGAGGATAGCCTGAAGAGAAGTTGAAGAAATAGCAAGCGAGGCAGTTGTGGTATTCAAATTTTCCATAACTCCCCTTATATTGTTTTTAGTTTTGGAGTCAAAAACATTATTAACAGTTAATAAAACAGCATCAAGGGATTTTATAGCATTTTTCACCTGCAGTAAAACTGGGTCTACCTTTTGAAATGCATCATCTAACATTCCTTTTGAGGCAATGGTAGCTAAGGTATCCCCATCATTTTTAAATCGGTTGCTATTTCCTAATCTTATTTCTATTGAAGTGGTGCCAAGTACAGAAGGATTAATTAGGGCTATTGAATTATCCGGAATATCTACACTTTGGTTAATGGTAAGCACCACGGTAATTTTACGCATATCCTTTCCACCATCTGTATTGTATACCGTGCCCACCTGTTTGCCATTAATCACAACGGCATTACTTGAAGCAAGTCCCTGAATATTTTCAAAAATTGCATAAAAACGCATAGATTTAACCGTTAGGTCCCTGCCCTTTAAAAAATTAAATCCTAAAATAAGTAATACGATAGAGATCGCAGTCAGTGAGCCTACTTTTGTTTCATCCGAAATCTTCATGTTGGAATAAGAATTATTATATATACAAAAATACAGATTTATTTACTGGTAAGGCTTCCATTTACTCTGTTGAAGATTTCCCGGCTTTCAATGCTATAAGCTAATAGGCTTTAAATTAAAGGGAAATAACAAAGATTCTTCTAGACATTATTTGATAGCCGAAGTATTTTGCTGATGATTATCCTGATTGCCATCAATTTTTTGTACAACCGGATTAGCCACCTTATTCCCAGTTTCAACTATACTTTTATAACGTTTAACTGCTTCGGTAATACTTTCTGCAAGTTCCTGCTGGCCTTCTTCACTATTGATATAGCGTTCATCCTCCTCATTGTTTATAAATCCCGTTTCAATCAAAATAGCTGGCATATTAGTGGATTGTAGCACTCGGATACCTACTTGGCGCTGGTTTAAACCTAGCGACTTCCTGCCAGTTTTAGCTATTTCATCTTCTACCAGCATGCCGATATTGATACTTTTTAGTTGAAACCTTTTGGCATAAATGGCTACAATTGGCTTCATTTCAGGGCTATTAAAATCAACATTGTTACTGAGTGAATCCTCCGCTTCAATATTAAATTCATCTTCGTTATCTATAATGGCCTTTAGTTTATCGCTAGTTTTGTGAGAAGCAAAAATCCAAACACTCGTGCCTGCCCGTTGTAGCGGCAATTTGTAATATTGATATAGGGGTTCTTCCACTTCATAAGGAGTTCTTTTTTTCTTTTTTTTCCTTCCTTTACCAGTGTAAGTTACTTTGTAACGCGTAACCTGGTGGGTACCAATTTGTCTTCTAGCAGATTTTAAAGGACCTGAATCTGCATGAATACAAATAAAAAGGTCACCATGGTACTGATTGGCAATTCTGGCTTTTTCATTAACATTTTGATAAATATCGGTCGTTCGGGTAGGAATAGTGTTTACATCAGGTAATTCCTTCAGTAATACTGCTACCAATTTTTTAGAAATAGCAAGGGTGACATCTTTTTCCTTTGAGCGAAGAGAACCTTCATATTCGCCTACAGCTCCATTATCTGATCCACCATGACCAGCGTCCACAATGATTGTTTTAAGCAGTTTAGGTGATTGAGCTTGGACAGACAATGAAAAAACAAGAATAGATATTAAAATAAATAATATGAATTTATTAGTTAACATTTGAAATCTGGTTTTATAGGTGGTTAGCAATTATAAGTGATTCTACACACATAGTTCTATGTAATATGATTAATTTTGCCTTAACTGCAATGAACAACTATAACAAAGGTAAGGCAAAATACATTTTAGCATCCGTCATGTTGGCTCTGTTCATTAGTCAAACGATCGGTAGTACTGCTAATATGCCTTCATTTAACGAGTTTTACAAAATTTTAACTTCTGACACGGTCCCAACTAGACTTCAAAAGCAATTTAAGACAAAAAATAATGGAATTACACCCCATTCAGATACCATTCCATTAAATCGGCGGGATAGTACAAAAGGGATGGATACAGTAACTAGTTTATTGGTAGACACCTTTAACATTAGATCATCCAAAGATTCATTAGATGCCCCCGTAGCTTATCAAGCTGACGATTCCATGATTTTTGATGTACCTAGCAAGAAAATTTTATTATATGGAAAAGAATCAACCGTAAAATTTTCAGATAATGAACTTAAAGCACCGGGAATTGAATTTGATCAACGAACTAATATGGTAACTGCCTTTTTAAAAAAAGATACTGCTGGTAAGGTGATTTCTTATCCAATGTTCAACCAAGGTGACTTAAAAACGGTGAGTGACACCATTGCATTTAACATGAAAACGGGCAAGGGGCTTACTAAAGGAACATATACCAAGCAAGATGAGATGTTTATTTATGCAGTAAAAATTAAAAAAGTAGATGCTACCTCTTTTTTTGCCTACAAAGCACGATTTACTACTTGTAATTTAGACACCCCCCATTTCGCTTTTGTAAGTAAAAAAATAAAATTCATCAGTAAGAAATTTGCTGTTACCGGACCAGTTCACCCTGAGTTTGAAGGGGTTCCTGTACCAATCATCCTACCTTTTGGTTTATATCCTATTTCACAGGGTAGGCATTCGGGTTTGCTTGCTCCCGCTTTTAATACCAATGAACAATTTGGATTATCGCTCGAAGGGCTCGGTTATTACAGGGTAATTAATGACAATTGGGATGTCACCACAAGAGGTACCATTTACTCTTATGGAGGATATTCTTTTAATGTTAGTCCGAGATATTATAGGAGGTATCATCAACAAGGGAATCTTTCATTCGATTATCAGCGGTTTAAAACAAATTTCAAGGGTGATCCCGATTATTCAACCAGCAAATCATTTAATATCAGATGGAGTCATAGCCTTGACACCAAATCACGTCCTGGAGTATCTTTTAATGCTAATGTGAATGCCGGTAGTAGTAAATTTAATTCTCAGGTACCCAATAACCCAACTAGGAATTTCAGCAACCAGCTTAGTTCTAGTATTGCCTATGCAAAAGTATGGAAAGACAAACCCTTTAATATTTCCATTAATGCCAATCACTCCCAAAATACCAACCTGAAAATCATAAATGTAACCTTGCCAGATGTAAGTTTTAATCTAAATACACTTTATCCACTGCGAAGAAAAGAAGTAATTGGTACTTATAGTTGGTACGAAAATATTGGGATAGCATTGAATTCAAACGTAAAAAGCCTTACCTATTTTTCGGATGATACATCCGTTAGTAAATTAAATATTGGCAAACAAATTTTCAATAATCTTCAATGGGGGGGGACCCACAATGTTCCTATAACGCTTTCTCTTCCTCAATTTGGTGCATTTCAGATTTCACCCAGTGTTTCTTACATCGAAAAGTGGTATCAGCAAAAATTCATAAGAAGCTGGAATAGTTCCACCCACAAAGTCGACACTTCCATCAATAAAAGTTTTTTTACAGCAAGGGATATGTCTTTTGGTATAGGAATGTCATCCCGTATTTTTGGATCTTTTACTTTTGGTAAAAACGCAAAAGTCAAAGCGATTCGGCATGAAATTCGGCCCTCAATAAGCGCCAATTACAAACCAAATATGAATGGTAAATATTTTTATACTAGCCAACTGGATACGGCTGGACATACAGGTCGTTTCAATGTGTTTGACAATAGTATTTATGGTGGGTTTGGAGAAGGTAAATTCGGTGGATTGAGTTTTAATATAGATAACAATGTCCAAATGAAAGTTCGTGATAAAAAGGATACTGCTGCAGATGCTGTTAAAAAAGTAAGTTTGATTGACGGATTAAGTTTAGGGGGAAGTTATAATTTCCTTGCAGACTCTTTTCAATTAAGTGTTTTTAATGTAGGGGCTAGGAGTAATTTATTTGATAAAATAAGCATTACTGCTAATGCTACGTTGGATCCATATCAGGTAAATGAGAGGGGAGACAGAATCAATCAATTGATATGGAAACAAAAAGTAGCCTCTCTGGGTCGATTTATTGGTGGAAATATTTCTATGTCCAGTCAGTTTCAGGGAGGGGATAAAAATAAAAAGAAAAATACAACCAATCCGATAGGGCAGCCCTATAATCCAAATACAGGTATGCCCTTGGATGAGTATCAAACGGAAGCAGCTTATGTAAGCAATAATCCTGCAGAATTTGCAGATTTTTCTATACCATGGTCAGTTAGCTTCTCCTACTCCCTGCGTTTTCAAAGGGATAGAAAACCAGATTACAGTGGTTTTACTACCAATATTTTTCAAGATATGAATTGGAATAGCACGTTGAATCTAACACCTAAATGGCAATTGGGCGTTAACGGTTTTTACAATATTTCTCAAAAGGAACTAGGAACTATCTCTGTATCAATAGCACGTGAAATGCATTGTTGGCAAATGGCCGTTAATGTATCCCCAGTTGGTCGCTATAGATTCTTCAATATCACTATTAGTCCAAAATCTAGTCTGCTTAGAGATATTAAAGTAAACCGTACAAGGTATTTTTACGATTTATAACTTGCACCCCTTATTGTATCTTCTAAACACTATAACCACTCATCAATCACACTGGGTGATTGATATTCTTTTAGTTACAGGGTTTAATTTATTATTTTTTCAATTAGATTTAACTGAACTTCCCATCCATCATAGGTTGATGTCAATTCAAGTTGTGCAAAGAAATTTCGATAAATCCTTTCATCCGAGTTCAACTGTAATGAACTCGAGGTGAACCGAACAGATTCTTTCGGTTTACCAAAATTTCCAATAAAAGTCACAACGCTTTTGTCATCATTTTTCATTTTACTTCTTTTTAACAGATTATAAGTTTCCTTATAAATTTTAAAAGCAGCTTCATAACTTTCGCCATCGTAGAAAATTGCTTGCCAGCTAGCAGAGGTGTCTTTTAGAGAATGGTAGCGAAAAATTGAACAATGGACAGCACCTGGCAAACTTGTTTTTGATTGAAAGACCTTCATTTCTGGTTGTGTAGTCATTTCAATGCCTTGAATTTTGTTGAAATTACTTTTATAATCCATTACAATTTTTGATAGGGAATCAGAAAATTCGCTGGAGGTTAAAAGTGATTTGTAAAACTGTGCTTTACCGCTATAATTGCTTACTAAAAGCAGCAAAAGAAAAAAGATATATTTTTTCATTGAAAAATTTTATTGTGTAAGGTAAAACTAATTACAATGTAGAACTAGTTTAATCCAATGATTAAAATAACCAATTCTAATAAAGGGAACCGAACAAAGGCATCCTTTTGGGTCGAAATATTGGTTTTAATCATTTTTGTTTTTCTAGCAATTTCCCTGGAACTGCCAGATCCCATTAAACAGTAATTTACTAATCTAATTTTGCTCGACAACTCACTTACAAAATGTTTATTTTAGCAGAATGAAATCAGCTACAATCAGTGAAATTAAACATGAATTAACGGTAACTAATCCTACCATTTTACTTGACCTATGTATCCGGTTAGCCAAATTTAAGAAAGAAAATAAAGAATTACTGACCTATTTACTTTTTGAAGCACAGGACGAAGCAACCTACTTACAGCAAGTAAAGAAGGAAATGGACCTTCAATTTGAAACAATCAACTTTTCCAATATCTACTTTGTAAAAAAAACGCTTCGTAAGATATTAAGAACTACAGCGAAATTCATACGGCTTACCGGTTCAAAGCAGGTAGAAGTAGAGTTGTTACTTCATTTTTGTAAAACTTTGATAAAAAACGACATCCCAATTAATAAAAGCACTGTTTTAAATAATCTATATCAATTTCAGTTAAAAAAAATTGAGCAAGTAATGGCGACCTTACACGAAGATCTTCAATACGATTATTTAAAACAATTTAACCAACTCCAATCACCCAATTGATAATCGATGTCAAAATTGCTTGAGAATTTATAAATGGGTACTTTTGCATAAATATAATTTGTATGGATATTAATATTTTATTTGACCAAGCGGTGCTAGACAGTAAAAATCTCTCTGAAAAACCATCTAACGATATTTTGCTGCAATTGTATGCTTTTTTCAAGCAGGCTTCCGAGGGGGATGTCAATATAGAAGCACCTTCCAATCCATTTGATTTTGTCGCAAAAGCGAAATTTAGTGCTTGGGAAGAACTAAAAGGGAAGTCTTGCGACGAAGCCAAACAAGCCTATATCGACCTTGTAAAATCTTTGCAGGCTAAGTAAGTTAGCTTAAAAACAGACCTTTTGATGCATTTTACTGCAAATAGCCTAGCTTTTTTGTAAGAGTGAACAATACTCTATTCCTGCTGTAACCAATAATAAATAGTTGGTTATGGAATAATATATATATATTTGCATTGTGATTATAGCTCAATGAGCACATCGTTTATAGATAGATTCAATTTTTTACTTCTCCAACGTATTAGTTTTCTCTTCTTAAAAGTTTGTCTTTAGTTACCATCACAGGTATTTTATTTTTTATTTTTAATTTTTAAGATTATGAACATTTACGTTTCAAATTTGAGTTTCAACACAAATGATGCTGAACTTAACGAACTATTTTCAAAATTTGGCGAAGTTTCTTCTGCTAAAGTAATTATGGACAGAGAATCAGGCCGCTCACGTGGTTTTGGTTTTGTTGAAATGCCCTCTGAAGAAGAAGGTAAAGAAGCTATGGCTAGTTTAAACAACAAAGAAGTAGAAGGAAGAGCAATGTCTGTTTCTATCGCTAAAGAAAGAGAAGAAAGAACTGGCGGCGGCGGAAGTCGTGGCGGTTATTCCAACAATCGCGGAGGCGGTGGTGGTAACAGGTGGTAATTCCAAACTGATATACTACAAAAAAGAGCTCATTTATTGAGCTCTTTTTTTATGCCCAATTGTAAGTATTTCTTACTACCTCACATTTTTAAATGGATCTTAATTACAATTAACCAAGGAATAGTGAATCCTTCAACAATTTCTTTGGCTTAGCATATAAATAATATTTTGGCATTTATGTTTCAATAGGGTATGGGCCTATTATCTTTGTGATATGGCTTCCAATCGTTCTGCTGCAATCAGCTTTATTTTTATCACACTATTAATTGACGTAACGGGTATTGGATTGATTATTCCAGTTGTACCAGGCTTAATAGAGCAATTGATTCATGGTACGGTTAGCGATGCCTCTAGATATAGTGGATGGCTTACTTTTGCTTATGCTACCATGCAATTTCTATTTGCACCGCTATTAGGTAATTTAAGTGATCGATATGGTCGTAGACCTGTTTTATTGTTGTCCTTGTTTGGACTAGGAGTCGATTATATATTTTTGGCCCTCGCCCCATCAATTGGATGGTTATTTTTGGGAAGGATTATAGCTGGTTTGGGAGGGGCAAGTTTTACTACAGCAACAGCCTATATTGCCGATATTAGTACCCCGCAAAATAGAGCTCAAAACTTCGGCATGGTGGGTGCTGCTTTTGGTGTTGGTTTTATTCTTGGTCCTGTTATTGGCGGTCTTTTGGTGGAATTTGGTTTACGTGTTCCATTTATAGTGGCTGCAATATTGAGTTTATTAAATTGCGTCTATGGATATTTTGTGTTACCAGAATCGTTATCCCTAGAAAACCGAAGAGAATTTGATTGGAAAAGAGCTAACCCCTTGAGTGCAATAAAACAGTTGAAAAAATATCCATCCGTAAGTGGATTAGTTATTTCCTATTTTTTAATTTATTTGGCTACTAATTCGGTACAAAGTACCTGGTCATTTTTTACAATTCAGCAATTTAGTTGGAATGCAAAAATGATTGGCCTATCACTTGGATTAGTTGGATTACTGGTTGGTATTGTTCAAGGTGGGCTAATCCGTTATATCAATCCATTACTTGGGAATAAGCGAAGTGTTTACATAGGAATGGGGCTTTATACCATTGGATTAATTTTATTTTCATTCGCTTCACAAAGTTGGATGATGTTTGTTTTTTTAGTGCCGTATTGTCTTGGTGGCATTTGTGGGCCAGCTATTCAGTCAATCATTTCCGGACAAGTGCCATCCAACCAACAAGGTGAACTCCAAGGTGGTTTAACCAGTATTATGAGCCTTACAAGTATTATTGGCCCTGTAATAATGACCAGCCTGTTCTCTTATTTCACACAACCTACCACTCCTTTTCATTTTGCTGGGGCTTCTTTTTTTCTTGGAAGCATATTGATGGCTTTTAGTCTATTATTTGCTTACCTGACTTTGCGACATAATTCAACCATTAGCTAAACAATTTTATACGTATGATTACCGGGATTAATGATTTTAAAAATGTGTTTTTTATCGGAGTAGCCGGTACCGGTATGAGTGCGATTGCCCAATATTTATCTGGTATTGGTAAAAACGTTTCGGGAAGCGACCGTTTTTTCACACCCAATACCTTCAATGAAACGAGCGATAAATTGGAGTTGGAAGGTATTCAATGTTTTTTGCAGAATGGGGATGGAATTAATGAAAATACAGAATTAGTAGTGGTATCCACTGCTGTAGAAAATACGGTTTTTGAAGTTCAAAAAGCCATTCAATTAGGTATTCCTATTATTAAGCGATCCGAATTGCTAGCAATGATTGCAAATAGTAAAAAAACAATTGCAGTTGGTGGAACTTCTGGAAAAAGCACTACCAGCGCAATGCTATTTGATATTTTAAAATTTGCTGGGCTACAACCTAGTATTATCAGTGGTGCAGGGTTGGTAAGTATAATTAGGGAAGGTAAAATTGGTAATGCCGAAGTAGGTTCCGGGGAATGGCTTGTAATAGAAGCAGACGAAAGTGATGGTTCAATCGTGCAGTACCATCCAGCAATAGGCCTATTGCTAAACATTGATAAAGATCACCAGGAAATTGATGAATTGATGGATATTTTTTCACAGTTTAAGAATAATACAAAAGGATTATTTATTGTTAATCAATCGAATGCTTTATCGGCTCAATTATCTGTTAATAGCGCACAGGATTTTAGTTCTTCCAAAGTCAACTTTGCAGGGTATATCGCCGAAAATTTTCAACCAGCGGGTTTTAAAATCCAATTTACAATAGCGGGTGTTCCATTTTCAATCAATACAGTAGGCAAACACAATATGGAAAATGCAATTGCCGCCACTTGTGTAGCCAATCAAATTGGAGTTAGCTTACCAATTTGTGCCCAGGCATTACATCATTATGAAGGAATATATCGAAGACACCAGGTATTGGGTAAAAAAAATGGTGTATGGGTTATTGATGATTATGCACACAACCCTGCAAAATGTGCAGCATCGATTGCTGCCTGTCAGCAAATATCACCAAAGGTGATTGCTTGGTTTCAGCCGCATGGTTATGGACCCACCAGATTTTTAAAAAATGATTTTATCAAAGAAATTTCTGCGATTTTAAGACCAACCGATGAAATATGGATGAGTGAAATTTTTTATGCTGGAGGAACAGCCATAAAAGATATATCTTCCAATGATCTTATTACTGAAATTAAACAAGTTGGGAAAAATGCATTTTTTGTAGAAGACCGAAATGATTTTTTATCTACTGTAAGGCCTCACTTAACTGATAATTGTGTATTATTATTAATGGGTGCAAGAGATCCTAGCTTAGAACATTTTGGAAAAGCAATATGGGAAAATTTGTAATTGAAGTAAAGGAGATGACATCTTTTTCAAATATGAAACTTACAATAAAAGTGCAGCAATTTCCTTTTCCTCCACAATGCCCTCTTTACGCCAGACTTGTTTTCCATCCTTGAAAAGTATAAAAACTGGTAACGAAGTAACGTTGTATGTTTTTAAAATAGCTTCATCTTTACCACCATCTACTTTTACAATAGATAATTTATTGACATTATTTTTTTGAAGGCTTTCTAAAATTGGTTCCATCTTTTTACAAGGCGGACACCATTCTGCTCCAAAATCGACAAGTACCCAACTAGCAGTTTTAATAGCAGTATCAAATTCAAGGATACTCATTTCCTTTTGATTGGATTTGCCTTCTACCATCTTATTTTCAGATTTCCATGCATTCATTCCACCTTTGAGCTCGTACACTTGCTTAAAACCAATTTCCTTCATTTTAATAGCTGCGGCGGCACTTCTTCCACCTCCTAAACAATATACAAATACCGGTTTATTTTTGTCTATAAAACTAATTCTTCTATTAAATTCTTGTTCATCCTTCCAGTCGGCAAGGAGTGCATTCTTAATATGACCACCATTATATTCTTCGGCTGTTCTTACATCTAATATTTGAGCAGAATGATTATTCACTAGGGCTTTTTCAAATTCCTCTGCCGAAAGAACCATCTTTGGTTGGGCATTACAAGAAAAGAATATAAAAAGCAAAATAGCTGCAGAAAAGTAGCATTGAATTTTTTTCATCGTTCTTAAATTTACAACAAAGGTCAACATAATATTTAATAATTCTACCCTTATTAAATAGTAAGTAAGATCTGTGGATATTCCTATTTATCGGTAGGTAAATGGTTCCTGTAGGCATACCCATTTGCATTATCACCTGTGGAAACTAGCCACCATTCTTCGTTACTTTGACTGAGTCTTTTTATGATTGTTTCATAAGCTGTCTCTATTACTAAGTTAGATTCCAACGGTTGCCCCTTGGATTCAATAATATTTTTGTCAGCTCCGTTATTGTGATCTACACAATCATCGGAAATGGCTTCATTCAATCCTTGATTTTGTTGGCTAGATGTATTCACTTGTACCTCCATTATTTAGTAAATTGAAGTCATTAAAAAATTGTTTTGAATATTTTTTGCAAACATAACATATATAATTAATATATTATAATATAATTTTATAATATATCAATTACAACTCAATAGACAACAAATAATAACAATTATTAATATGAAATACAAAGTAGTTAGGAAATTTACTACGATTATTGAAGGAGTAAAGGGTAGAAAGTATAGATTGATTTAATAGACAAGAAAAAAAAATGTAGCGATTATTATAATAAAGCCTCCTTTAATTTTTCTACCACATTGAAAATGATAGGGCAAATTTCATAATACTGCATAGTGCCAAATAATCTTCCTGTAAAATGAGGTTTATGTAAATGGGGGAATTCCCTGCATTCCGTAAATCTTTGTTCATAAATTGAACAGATAGAACCTTTCAAAAAATGACAAGGAATAGTATTGATGATCATTTGCCCCTGTTCACTTTGCTCAATATATTGATCCATTAATTGAGATTCACTGATTTGTAGGTGGCTCGCCAATAGAACGGTTTCATCCTTTGTGACATTAATCATTAAAGATTTACAACAATTACCACATTGGGTACAGTCTATTTGGGGTGTTATTGTTTCCGAAAGGGTATGGACCATTGAATCAACAACCTCATTATCTTGTTGTTTCAGAAAATCCCGGAACAAATCATTTTCCGCTTGTTTTTCTTCTGCTATTTGCTTGATTTTAGTTAGATCGGTTACTAGCGGCACACCTAATTATTTTAGTATTAATATTATAATGCCACAATATAAAACCTCTTTTTAAATGCATCCCTATTTAAATTGTATTGTCATTGTAACGGTATCTGTTTTTAATAATTTTATACTTAAACCAACACTTATTATACAATCTCATTTTGGTTATGCACAAGTGTTTAAAACCCTTCAAATTTCCCACAACTTGATTACCTATATTTGCTTCATTGGAAAAAATACTAAAAATATTAGTAACTTGCGGCTTTACAACAGGGCAATTTAAAATTTCCTTATTATTGTCTAGCTAGTAAATTATTCGGATTTTATATAAAACACAACAATTTGTTCTTTATAATTGGTTGAATTGCACCAAAGTTTTATAGAGGATATAAAATAGTAAAATGGCAGAAAAAGAAAAAATAGAAGTGGATTACAATGAAGACTCAATAAGAAGTCTCGATTGGAAGGAACATATTCGGTTGAGACCTGGTATGTATATTGGCAAACTAGGAGATGGAAGCAGCCCAGATGACGGCGTTTATGTATTAATGAAAGAGGTGATTGACAATTGCATTGATGAGCATACGATGGGTTATGGCAGGCATGTTGATGTTAATATTGACGGCAAAAATATTACTGTAAGGGATTATGGAAGAGGAATTCCACTTGGAAAGGTAGTAGATGTAGTTAGCAAAATCAATACTGGAGCTAAGTATGATAGTAAAGCATTTCAAAAAAGTGTTGGTTTGAATGGGGTGGGTACAAAGGCCGTAAATGCTCTGAGTGAATATTTTAAAGTAACTGCATATCGTGAGGGGAAGGAAAAAACAGCCGAATTTCAAAAAGGCGTTTTATTGAAAGAACATAAAGAAGCTGCTACAAAGGAAGATAATGGAACTTTTGTAACTTTTATTCCGGATGAATCGATTTTTAAGAATTTCCATTTTGTTCAGGAGTATCTAGACAACCAGTTTTGGAATTATTGCTATCTCAATGCTGGCCTAGTAATGAATTTGAATGGCAAACGCTATATCAGTAAAAATGGATTACTGGATCTATTGCAGCGTAAAACCAATGAGGATGAAATTCGTTACCCAATTATCCACTTAAAGGGAGAAGATATTGAGTTGGCCATAACTCACGAAAGTGCCTATGGGGAGGAGTACTATAGTTTTGTGAATGGGCAGTTTACTACGCAGGGGGGAACCCATTTGGCTGCATTCAGAGAAGGTTATGTAAAAACAATCAGGGATTTTTTCAAAAAAGACTATGATGCCGCTGACATCCGCGGTAGTATTTGTGCGGCGCTCAGTATACGAGTTCAGGAACCTGTTTTTGAGAGCCAGACCAAAACAAAACTAGGCTCACAAACTGTTTTTGAAGGGGGGCCAAGTATGAAAAATTTCATTGGAGAATTTTTAGGAAAAGAACTCAACAATTACCTGCATAAGAACCCAGTTACTGCAGATGCTATAAAAAAACGTATTGAACAAAATGAAAGGGAACGCAAGGAATTATCTGGCATTAGGAAATTAGCTAATGAACGGGCAAAAAAAGCAAACCTGCATAATAAAAAATTAAGGGATTGTAAGTTCCATTACAATGATGAGGCAACAGGAAAAGACAAGGAGAATATTTTAGAAAAACAAAAAGAAAGTACCATATTTATTACGGAAGGAGATAGTGCAAGTGGTAGTATTACCAAAGCAAGGAATGTCAATACACAAGCTGTTTTCAGTTTGCGCGGTAAACCCCTTAACTGCTTTGGTCTTACTAAAAAAGTGGTGTACGAAAATGAAGAGTTCAATTTATTGCAACATGCATTGAATATTGAAGACGGCTATGATACCCTTCGGTATAATAACATTGTTTT
>CANJDY010000008.1 GCA_947472635.1 Chitinophagaceae bacterium | reverse complement strand
GTAAAATTTATTATATAATACAAGGGCTTTCTTGATGAAAGTACAAAATCAGCATTTAGGGAGTTAAAATGTCAGCAGTTTGATAATTAGTGAGGTATAGGCATAAAAAAACCAGCATTGCTGCTGGTTGAGTGCCCACGAAAGGAACAATACTATATTGTATAAGTTATATTGGTAAAGGGTTGTAGCTTATTATTTAGTTTCGTGTAACAACAGTGTAACAAAAATTTAAGATTGTATCATTGCCCATATAAAATTCATACCCTTACGCTTTTTACATCTGCATCTGAATACCCGGAATTACCCCATCCCACCCATAGCGCCTGTAGACAATTTAAACCTGAATAATTAGTTTTATCCCAGCGTGGTTCATTTTAGGTCAAAATAGCGTGCTGTTTAGGGTTTATAGCTAACCATTAACGTTTTAGCTTTGAAGGGTATGTTTATGATGAATAAATACCCTATTTGTGGTATAGGTGGTCCCAATTAATAAGCTTAATGTTGTAAAACTATTTAGGGAAATAATTATAACTACTATAAACCCTGTCCTAAATAGAAACGATTAACCTGATTTCCCCCAATATCCTCTTATTTACCAATTAATAGTTTATCTATTGATTTTCTTAAGAATTCATACTTTTGAGCAGAGGTGAGTTTATAGTCGTGTAGGAATCAAAACCGAAAATCTTAACACGACAATGTATTAAAGGTGACAGCAGGTTTAAGAAAATGGCGGTTCAGTGGTTAATTGAATATTTATTCTTTGCATCAAGTTCAGTGGTGGCAGACAGTTTTGTGCTTCGTAATCGCCAACTTCTTGTAGCTGCAAAACGTTGTGTGCAATACTAACAAACTTTTCGAATGACAACTAAGAACTATTATGAAAAATTTGGGTTAAACGAGAATGCTACAGAAAAAGATATTAAGGTAGCATACAGAAAGCTTGCACTTAAATATCATCCAGATAAAAATAGCGGAGAAGCGAAGTTTAATAATATTTTTAAGCAAATAAATGAAATATATGAGACACTATCAGACAAAACAAAACGCCAATCTTACGATTATAAATTAAGAATTGAAAGAGAGCATGAATTAAATCGTACTAATGAGAAATCAAAATATACTCAACAAGAATATTCTACAAATGCAACGAGTTCAACAAGGGAATATCCTAAGCAGCAAGAATACGAATTTGAAATTCCTTCTAAAGTAAAAAACTTTTTCAATACTATTATTGGTTGGGGTATATCGCTTTTCATATTGGCACTATTGACAAACATCAGCAAATGGTTTTCAAATTCTTCACAAAAGACGAATAATTATGATACAAATAGTCAATACTATGATAAAACCGATAGTAGTTTATCAACTGGCGATATAAATTTCGGACCAGCTAACTCAAAAGAAAATTTTAAAAAAGATTCAGTATCGAGTTTTATACCTGCCAACAAAAAGACGCTAAATAAAAAATCATACAAAAAAGACAAAGAGCCTGAAATAAATACCGGCGAATTAAAATTTTAAAATAGAACATTATGAATATAAAATTAACCGTACCAATCACAGCTTTATTTATTTTCTTTTTTTTAGGTAATATTCAAGCTCAGGAATCCTATGTTATAAATGCCAAAACAATAAATGTTAGAAAAGAAGCAAGTCTTAAAGGTGAAATTTTAGGAACGATTCCGAAAGGTGAAATTGTATCAGTAATTAATTCTGATAATCCAGAATGGTGGTTAATAACTTACTATGGAAACGAAGGTTACGTTTCCTCTAAACTCTTAATTACTCTTGAAGAATCAACACAGTATCGTTCATATAAAAAAGTAGAGGCAAATACTGGCGACAACTATAACTGTGAAAATATTCAACCTCAATATGACACATCAATAGATAATATGCTAATT
Organism: Chitinophagaceae bacterium; assembly: GCA_947472635.1. The sequence continues at coordinate 20,836 of CANJDY010000008.1, read as the reverse complement.
ATAAATGTAGGCTACAATAGCGACGCTGTTGTTAAACTTATGAACTATTCAGGAATTTGTATAAGAATCTCTTTTATAAAAGGAGGCGATAAATATTCAATGAGAAATATTCCTTTAGGCGATTATTATTTAAAAATAGCCTACGGTAAAGACTTTAGAAAATCAACACAGGATAATAATTGTATAATAAGGTTTTTACGAGACCCAGTATACAAAAAAGGCGAGCAGAATCTCAAATTTGAAAAAACTCTAAAAGAGAATAAAGTCGTTGGAGATAAAGAATATTCGAATTATGACATTTCATATTTTGAATTGACTTTAAATAATGAATTTGAAAAAGGAGTAAGCAAAGGGAAAACTTTTAATTCTAAAAAAATTACTGAAAAAGATTTCAATCAATAAAGTAACTAATTGCTTACCGACAAGTACTGCACACAACAAACGTACTTCCAAAAGCTTGGCTGGACGAATGCCGTGTCGCAACTTTTGGTTATCTATTTGGCTTCAGTTCCAAACAACAAAAAAGCGGAATTAAACCGATTACCCGTAAGCCATTTGGAATGGGGGTATTAGTAATCTTCGTATTTTCCGCCATACCTGCATTTTTTTTAATGCTATGTTAACTTACTTTTTCCCAAATAAAAATTTCAGCAGCATACTACCCAGTTTTCTTTCTACACCCGACTTACTGGTTGGGATGCCTGTTTCTCTGGCAAATTTGGATTTGGCGGCGGTGATACCTAAAGCTCTTTTCCATGAAAAGGAGAATCCGAAATTTTTGGCCATGGGGTGTTTTTTAAGATGTAAGTTATTTCTTAACAGGCTCATTCAATTGCTGAAACTTTTTTGCCATCTGTTCAAATTTTATAAAATAGTCATCGCTTTTCCCTTCTTTTCGGGTATTTGAAATGTATTGCTGAATGTCTTTGTTTTCATACGTTTCCAATATATAACCGCTATAATAGTCAAATACATCCCTTGAATTAAGAGCTCCAGCTTCTTCGTAATCACTGAGTAGTTCAAAAAATCCGAGGTAATTATTGATGTCCTTATCACCCCATCTTCCCTTATTTATTTTTAATAAAGGCCTATTAGTATAAATGTCATTTTCTATTGCACTGTCTAATCGGTGGTTTTCAAAGTAGATATTCAAATCATTCACAAATCTACTTTTTTGAATAGCATTGTTATTGTGCAGCTGGATATAAATCATCGACACACCTGCAACAAATACTATAAAAAATAATAACATTACAAACTGGGTAAATCCACTTTTATTTTCCATCTATTTATTAATATAAGTTTTACGGAAATTGTTTTCGTTATTATACCCGGTAGTGGCATTAAATACAGCTACTGAAAAAGCTATTAAAATGCATGCTGCTGCTATTTGGTATCGGATATCCCTTAGTCGAATTATTTTACCAGCCTTTATTACTTTCTTTTCCTGCTGGATCAGTTCCTTAATTTCATTTTGTAATTCTTCCCTACCTTCCTGCTGTATTACCGTATGAAGATCTTCAGACATTTCATAATCCTCTTTGAAGTCAGCAGAATTGACTAAGGGGGCTATCTCTTCCAATTCTTGAAGAGTTATTTTGAATCGAACCAATTTATTGATGATATTGTCTACTTCTTCATTCATAATTGTGTTATTTTGATTTTACGCAATCCTGTACTTTATTAAAAGCTTTGTACTTCTGAGTTATCATTGACCTTTCTGTAGAATTGAATTGTTTGGCAATTTCTTTCATAGAAGCATTATGATAATTATAAAGTATAAATATCTTTTTTTGTGTTTCGTTTAGTAACTTGATGCAAGCAGTTAATAGTTTTTGCCTCAATGATCTTTTTTCATCTACAGAAGGGTCATAAACATCTTTATCTTCCAAATCTGCATTTTCCTCTATTTCGGATGTATTGAACTTGCTATTTGCTTTTTGACGTTCGTGTATTTTATTTTTTGCAACTGAATAAATAAATGTAGAAGCTTTTGCATTTAGTGTAAAAGTTGGGTCATTTGATTTTTCATACAATACAATTACTGATTCCTGTAAAATATCATCAATATCCTCTTCCAATAATTTTTTAAAAGCCCCTTTGTTGTATTTATTCACCAAATCCGCCACCATTGGTCTAAAAACTTTAACATAGTCCCGAAGTTGCTCGTTTCTAAAAAGATCGAGGTTATAATTGTCCGTATTTTGATCAGATTCCTGCATATATGATAAGAATTTAAAAATGTAACAGCACTGGTTACATTTTATGTTTTAAGCCATTCAAGTGAAACAAAATAATCAAATGAACAATTCCAAACCCTTCGGACACCATTCGCTACCTTTTTATCCTGCTGGTGAAATTACAAAAATTGGCTTTCCCACAGCTGCTGGGATAGAGTTATTTTTTATCCATGAAATACTATTTCTTGAGGGAAAGAGCAATTATACGAGTATTATGACTGTAGCCGGCGAGATTCTCGTATCCAAGACATTGGCTGAAATGCATAGTAAACTTCCCAAACCCTTTGTAAGAATCCATAAATCGTTTGTAATAAACGTGAACCTTTCTATTTCAATCGACTTAAAGCAGCGCCAGGTTAAATTGATTAATGGCATTTTAGTCCCTATTTCAATCAGGTTGAAGAAAAATTTGCAAGAATTAATAATCGGTTAATCACAAAAGCCTCCGCTTGACAGCTATTATCGGGCATTGGATAATCAGCTGTTAAATTACACGCTTTCGGAGGCTTAATTTGTAAGTTGAACTCAGCGATTAATCAACCTTAATAACTGAAGTGTTTAAAATTTGAATTTGGAACCTCTTAACTATACAAAATGAAACAATTAGCCCTAAAAATTAGTATATGTTGTTTGGTATTTAACCTTTGTTGGCTAAACAGTTGTACTAAAAATGCAGATGGAACAGTTAAAGTTATTCCAATAGCACCATCCAACTTAACGGCTACTACCTTTTCGACCACCTCAATTAATCTAACATGGACTGATAATTCCACCAATGAAGATGGTTTTAAAATTGAGCGAAAAAATGGAGCAGCTGATTTTAGTTTGATAGCAACTTTAGGTGCTGACAAAACTGCATACAAGGATAGTTTACTCACTCCTTATACTACTTATACCTACCGAGTTTATTCTTATAATACCGCTGGCAAATCTATAACCTACACCAATTTGGACAGTACAACAACCAATGGTGTGCCTTTACTCACCACATTAGCAATTGATAGCCTAAGTTGTACAAGTGCTAAATCAGGTGGTATTATATCAAATAGTGGAGGTGCTTCAGTTACCGCAAGGGGAATAGTATGGAGTACTTCTAATACTCCTTCAATAGACCTTGCAACTAAAACCAATGATGGGGTAGATATAGGAAATTATAAAAGTTCAATGACAGGATTAATGCCTGGAACCCTTTATAATGTATGGGCATATGCTACCAATAGCAAGGGTACTGCATTCGGAAATATGGCAAGTTTTACAACGCTTTCACTTGCTTTGCCAACTATTTCAGCTACTAATGCCGCAACTACAATTACTAATGTGACAGCACAGAGTGGTGGTAGCATAACTTCAGATGGTGGTGCAGCTATAACTGCCAGAGGGGTTTGCTGGTCTACAAATGCTAATCCAACAACTGCAAATAGTAAAACAACGGATAGTACAGGAATAGGAACTTTTACGAGCGCGCTAATTGGCTTGACTGCTGGAACTACCTATTATGTGAGGAGCTATGCTACTAACACTGTTGGTACTGTGTATGGTACACAAGCTAGTTTTACAACAACTGCAAGCCTATTTGTGACAATAGGTACACAGGTTTGGACAAATAAAAATTTAGAACTAACAAAATATCGTAATGGTGATATCATACCACAGGTAACTGATGCCATCACTTGGAAAAATTTAACCACAGGTGCTTGGTGTTACTATAATAATGATTCAGCCCTTTATGCTAAATATGGTAAACTTTATAATTGGTATGCAGTAAATGACCCCAGAGGCTTGGCTCCTGTAGGTTGGCATATACCTACTGATGTGGAGTGGACAATACTAACTACTTATTTAGGCGGATCTACTGTAGCCGGTGGAAAGATGAAGGAATCAGGTACTCTTAATTGGTCAAGTCCCAATACAGGCGCTACAAACGAAAGTGGCTTTACGGGTCTGCCAGGGGGTAGCCGAAACAGCGTTGATGCTTCATTTAATTCTGTTGGCAAAAACGGTGGTTTCCAATGCTCTACATTGCATATTATATATGGATCATTTGGACTTGGTATTTTTTCGAGTCAAGCCGGTGTGGTATTAGGCTGGAACACTATAGCTTCCGGAAGCTCTGTTCGTTGCATAAAGGATTAATTTATTTGACAATTGCCTCTTATTATTATAATTGTAAAATTAAAAAAATGGAGTCCAGCAACCATTCAAACGGGGCGTCATTCTGAAAAGCCAAATGAGTAGGAGAAAAAATTAATCGAAACCATGAAAAGATCATTAAGCGTTGTTATTATGTCAATCTGTATTTCCTTTCTTTTCTCTTCTTGTGCAACCGTATTTGGCGGTAGAGTTTCTGACCTTCAACGGACAAAACCAAAGGAAGGCGAACCAGCAAGAGCTATTAGAGGGGGTGCATTAGTTGCCGATATCTTATTATTTTGGCCAGGGACTATTGTTGATTTTGCAACTGGGGCCATTTATAAGCCTACTAACAAGTAATTAATCTCTTTGCTATCGTAGTTATAATTAAATTCGTACCCTATTTCGAAGCCCCATACTTAATTGTATGAGGCTTTTTTGATGCCTTTTTAAAAAAGGTGGTTACATTTTTAGATTGTCGACATATATGTTCAAACGGTGGTAATTACTTAAAAAAAATATAATGATAAAATATTGCTTTCTATTATTACTAATCTCATCCTTAATCAGCTCCTGCATTAGTGCCTCCAAAAAAATTGAAAATGCGAAAAGACTTTTTTCGGGAGTTATTGTAAATAATCCTGATGATATTCAATTAGTACTGAGTGCATTTAGTAATTGCTTTGTTGGCGATTCTACCGGCATAAGACTTGCTTATGCAGATACCGCCATCGTTTATGACAACCTGATACCTTTAACAATCAATGAAGTCATTGAATTGTGCCAGCCGGATAAAAACAACGTAATGGTAACAAAGCTGGACAGTTCTTACTTTATTCAGGAAGTACACTATAAACAACCTGTGAGGGGGTATAAAACCTGGGTGCAAATTTGGGGGTACAGGATTAGTACTGACCAGGATAATAAAGTCCAAAAAGTTGCTATTCATTGCGATTTTGCCTTGGAGTTAGGTAAAATCATTGCAGAATACGACTATTATGATCCTAATGTGGAATTTGAATAAGTTTATACAAATAGTATTTGCATTGAAACCTGCTTGCTCAATTAAAATAAATCAATTTAAAAATATTTCTACAATGAAAAAAAACAATTCGATCAAAATAAAACTTATTTCATTGATTCTGTTGTTAACCGTTTCTCATGGAGCTTATAGTCAAATCGCTGATGTTGCTAAAGTTGACAAGGCTCAAATTTTAAAACTTATTTCAAAGAAAAAAGTAATACAAAAGAAGTATCAAAGGGATTCATTGCTGTATCGTTTATGCCTTAAGAATCAAACTGGTTCGATTTCAACTTTTGATAGTCTTGGTAATTTTATTTTTTCTGATAGTAGTAATTATTATTCTGATGAAATGCATATTTCTAAAATAGCATTGTATAGAATTAATCTGCTAATTGAAAATAATTTAAGTGAAAGAAAAATAAATAACTATAAAAATTCAATTGATAGTCTTTCTGAAATTTTAGAAAGAGGTGCCTCTTATCAGTATTGGGCAGGCAATTTTATGACATTTTTGGATAGCAACCTTAATGCGAATATACCTATTAACAATGGTGCGCCAGGGGGTAAATATGTTGTTACTGCAAAATTTAAAATTTCTAAAATTGATGGTGCAATTGATGACATTAAAGTGATTACTAAAAATGGGTATGGAATGGAGGAAGAACTTGTACGTGTAATTAAGAAGGCAGGGAAATGGATTAGAGCTATTCATGATGGCGAATATGTTGATCACTACTTAAACCAAAATATCACTTTTACAGTTGACGAATTAACAACAGTAGGTAATATATTTAATAAGGACTTTTGTATTGCTGTAATTACTGAAAGCTTTTATAGGGAAACTCATGATACGATAAGGGAGTTTGCTTTTGTACCTGAAGTATTTCAGACTTCTAATGATGAAAATGAAAGAGCAAAGGCGACAAAGAAAATTTATTTTACCAATAATGGAAAACCAAGTGAGTCTGATTATTTTTATCTAAGGTTGATGACGGCCTTTTTTGATGATAGCCTTTCTGTTAGCTATAGAGATGCCTTTGGTTTTTTAAAAGACCCTGTTACGAATATTTTAACCTCGCGTTTTATTTTAGGTGCAGATAGTGTTAGTATTTCAGTTGTTGATGACCTGGGAATAAGAAAAGCCAAATTTGCTATCGATAGAAAATATTCAGGAACCAATAAAAATTATTCCAAAACGGATGATAGTGAATTCATATTATTTACCCAAGATCAAGTGGACACTCTTTTTGGTGAGGTTAAAGTCGTCAAGCTTGACTCAAATAATGCTTCATTTTACTATAATAGGGGGATTTCAAAAGTTGATCAACAGGATTACCAAGGTGCCATAGCCGATTTTTCTGAGGTGATATCACTTGATCCTACTAATGGGGATGCTTACTATAAAAGAGGTTACGCAAAAGCAATTATAAAGGACTATGAAGGTTCTATAAAGGACTTTGATAAATTAATCCTGCTGGATTCTTTATTTAGTCAGGCTTATTATAATCGAGCTGCTTCCAAAGTTCATATTACAGATTATCGAGGTGCAATTGACGATTATACTTTAGCAATTAATATTGACCCAAAATATTTAGATGCTTATTACTATAGAGGAAATGCAAAATATCAAATAGATGATTTTATTGGCGCAATTGCTGATTTTTCTGAGGTGGTAACGATTGATTCGAATAACGGTGGGGCGTACTTTATGAGAGGCGTTATGGAAATAGCTTTGGACGAAGATGATAGTGCATGCGCAGATTTTACTAAAGCTAAGGAATTGGGTATTAAGAATGCTGTTAATATGTTGGAAAAATATTGCCAGTAAGTTTAGTTTTATACTACAAAAAGGCAGTTTGCTTTTTTAAAATACCCATTTAGGTTATAGCCAGCTCATAATAAAGTATTAAGTTGCATAGCGTTTACTAACGCCTTACCCTTATAGACGTCAGATTAGTCTTTAAACTGATGTATAAAAAAACTAAATATGCAGAAATACGCTGTAAATCAACAACTAATTGAAACCCTTTTAGTTTGGGTAAACTCTGGCGAAATTGCCATTCCTGAGATTCAAAGACCTTTTGTTTGGGATAGTTCTAAAGTTCGTGACTTAATGGATAGTTTGTATCAGGGATATCCAATTGGTTATGTTATCGCTTGGAGGAATCCAAATGTTCGACTTAAAGACGGAAGTTTAAGTGAGGGTAAGAAAATACTCATTGACGGACAGCAACGGGTAACAGCATTAACAGCTGCAATTCTTGGACAATATGTTATCAACAAAACATACGAGCGAATAAAAATTAAAATTGCATTCCATCCAATTGATGAAAGATTCGAAGTCCAGAACCCGGCAATCTTAAAGGATAAAACTTGGCTTGCTGATATTTCGCTTGCAATAAACGGTGATCTTTTTGAAATCGCTGACCAATATTTTGTACTTAACCCAGATGTAGACAAAAAGCAAGTTCGCAACGCTTTTTCAAACTTGATGAATATCCCAAAAAAACAAATAGGGATTATTGAGCTGGCGGCTGATTTAGATATTGAAACCGTTACGGAGATTTTTATTCGTATTAATTCAAAAGGGGTTGTCCTTAGTCAAGCGGATTTTGCTATGAGTAAAATTGCCTCGAACACTGAATATAGTGGAAATGAACTACGCAAAGCGATTGACTATTTCTGCCATTTGGCTATTGCCCCAGAATTTTACAAACACATCGTTGATAATGATAAAGATTTTGCCAATTCAGAGTTTTTTCAAAAAATGCGATGGCTAAAAACAGAGAATGAAGATTTATACGATCCAGACTACAACGACTTAATCCGTGTAGCATTTACAACGCAATTCAATAGAGGGCGACTTTCTGACTTGGTGAGTTTGCTATCTGGTCGAAACTTTGAATTAAGGACTTATGAGGAAAGTATTGCAGAAACATCTTTCGCGATACTAAAAAAAGGAGTTCACAACTTCATCGATGAAACAAACTTCAAGCGTTTCTTGATGATAATTAAATCGGCGGGATTTATTTCACCAAAACTTATCCGTTCACAAAACGCTATCAATTTCGCATACATCGTTTACCTTAAACTAAAAGATTTACGTGTAAATTCTGTTGCTATTGAAAGTTATGTAAGGCGTTGGTTAGTTTTTTCAATCTTGACAGGCCGTTATTCTGGATCGCCAGAAAGTGCTTTTGATTTTGATATTAAACAAATTTCACAGAAACCGTTTGACGAATACTTGAAGGAAAAAGAGGAGGGCGAACTTTCAGATGCCTTTTGGAATGCATCGCTTCCTCAGAGTTTGGATACTTCAGTAGCAAGTAGTCCTTACTTCCATGTATTCTTAGCATCACAAGTAAAAGCTAATGACAAAGGGTTTTTATCAAGAGATGTATTAGTTGGTGACCTTATTTCACTTCGTGGTGATATCCACCATTTGTTTCCTAAGGACTATTTGAAAAAGAACGGTTTAGATAGAAGTAAATACAATCAAATTGCTAACTATGTTTATATGCAATCTGAGATTAACATAAAGGTTGGCAATAAACCACCAAAGGATTACTTTGAAATAATAAAATCGCAGATGGTTGACAATAATCAACAGGTAAGCGGTTTGGCTAACGATCAACAACTATTAGATAATTTAAAAATGAACTGTGTTCCTATTGAAATTCAGCAAATGAATATTGACGATTATAATGATTTTTTAATACTAAGGCGGAAACTAATGGCTACAAAAATCAAGGAGTATTATCATTCTTTATAACGATGAAAGATGACAAATTGAGAAAAGTAGAATCCTTATGAAATCAATCTGTAATAAAAACTGGTTCAGTTAACTGCCTTAAATAAAAAAACATGAGTGAAAATATAAATAATAAATATAGTTTCATAGAAGAACTGAAAGACCTACATCGTTTACATTTAGTGACGAAAGACTTCAAACATATTATTGAATATGAGCCAGGTTCATGGAAAATGTTTGAGCCATCTAAATTTGTTTATTCTTATTTTGCATTTAACACTTTTTATAATTTTGATTGGCAGAAAAGTTGTGAAACTCATATTTTAAATCCTTTAGAAAAAGTAATTATAGATGGAAAAGAAGAATCTCCAACTGACGGGTACAAGTACAAAGCAATGATAGATTTTATTTTTAATCACATTTCCAATGATGAAAAAATTGAATTTATTCGTTTTATTAAAAGACCTAATAAAAGGGAAAATCCTATTTTAGAAAGAATACTAATAGAATCAATTGAAGGAATAACCCCTGATAAAAGAATTAAAGAATTTGAAGTAATCTCATTTAAGAAAGAGTTTAAAAAAGTTGTTGAATCAGGAAATTTTTCAATTGGACAACTAAAAAATATAGTAAGGTTTGTCTATTTGGTTAGAAATAATATTTTCCATGGCACAAAGACCACAATTGAAATGTCTGATGTAAAACAACGAAAAAGACTTGAGATATATTCTAATATTCTTATTGGGGTAAATGAACTTCTATTTAAATCACTTGAAAATAATTTGCTAACAAAATTTGATGGACCTTATAAGTTGGATTTTTAATGATAAAAATTAATCAATTACTGAAAGTTGGCGATATACTTAATTCAGAGGGAACGATATTAGGATTGTATAAGAATAAGACTGGCGAGCTATTTCTTAGTTCATATCTTAAAGACGGTTCAGGTGAAATATACTATTCGTCTAATGACAAAACCGTACTAAAATATTTGAACTCTGAAATTATACTTAAACAAGTTTATCTTGAAAGTGAAGATTTTATTGTGTCAAGACAATTTAAAAAAGAAACAGTTTTGTTTGTCAAGCAAGACTTAGTTGAATTGATTCAATTTGGCGATAAATTATTTTCAGAAATTCCAAATTCAATGCGAAATGACAAGATTACTATTGAATTAAACGATCGCTCATAACTTTTTAAATTTTAACTAACCCTAATTGTTTAAAAAAAATCAAAATGAAATTTCTCACTTTCCTGTTTCTCACTTTTAGTTTTAACTGCTATAGCCAAACAGCCGAGGAATATTATAACAGGGGTGTGTCAAAAGAAAAACTGGGAGATTATATGGGTGCTGTATTAGACTATGGAAAATCAATAGAACTTAATCCTAAAGATGCAAATTTCTATTATAACAGAGGGACTGTTAAACTGAAATTAGAAGATTATCGAGGGGCAATAGCAGACTTAAGTAAATCAATAGAACTTAATCCTGAAAATGCTATTTTCTATTATAATAGAGGGCTGGCAAAGTTTAAATTAGAAGATTACAGAGGGGCATTAATAGATAACACCAAATCAATAGAACTAAATCCTAAGGACCCCCTTTCCTACCTTAACAGAGGATTGGCAAAAATATCTTTGAACCAAAAAAATAGCGGATGCTTAGATTTAAGTAAAGCTGGGGAATTGGGTTATGAGAAAGCTTATGAAGCGATAAAGAAACTTTGCAATTAACTATAACTTCAGTAAATATTAAAAATCCAGAATAGGGAAACAGATTAATAAAAATCAGTAATATTTGAAACTAAGTATCATTTTTTAACTAAATCCCAACCTTAATGAAATCACTCACTTTCTTGTTACTTTATTTTAGTTTAAACTGTTTTAGCCAAACAGCAGAAGAGTATATTAAATCAGGTATAGAAAAAGATGCTTTGAAAGATTACCAAGGTGCAATAAGAGATTTTACAAAAGCAATTGAAATTGATCCAAGTTTTGGAGAAATCTATAATTTCAGGGGTTTGTCAAAAGCTAAATTGGAAGATTATAGAGGTGCTATAATAGACTATTCAAAGGCTGCAGAGCTTAATCCAAAAGAATCAGAAAATTATTATAATATAGGAGTTTCTAAAGCAATGCTAAATGATTGGAAAAGTGCTATAAATTTTTATACAAAAGCAATAGAATTTAATCCAAAACTTGAAGTGTCCTATTTTAATAGGGGTGTAGCAAAAGCTAAATTGGAAGATTACAGAGGTGCTATAATAGATTATAATAAAGCAATAATGCTAAATCCAAGTGATTGGGATTTTTTTTATAATAGGGGAAATGCAAAAATCACTTTGAAGGATTTCCAAGGTGCAATAATAGACTTTTCAAAAGCGTTAGAACTTAATCCGAAATTTGCATATGCATACCATAACAGAGGTGTGGCAAAAATATTAATAAATTTAAAAAATAGCGGGTGCTTAGATTTAAGTAAAGCTGGAGAGTTAGGTTATGGGGGAGCATATGAATCGATAAAGAAATATTGTAATTAACGCCCAACTTCCATAAAATCAGTAAACATAATAATATGAATAACCAGCAACAGGAATATAACAAGCTATTAGCTACTCTTAGGGTGTTAAGTATAGAAGAGTTACTACTACTCTTTATAGAGGCTAAAACAGGCTCTCAGGAAGATATAGATAGGGTACCCGTAGACTACTTAGAAATGGCAAAAAAGTTGGGAAAGATGCTTGATATTTTTTATGCAGATAGGCAACTAAATAACCTCTTTTTAAAAAATGATTAAAACAAAAACAGTCTTCAAGAAGTAGAAAATAGTTTAATAACCATATTTAAAAACTCTTGCACCCCACCCAAATTTCCCCTATCTTAATACGCTATAATCGTTACACCAAATAACGATTTGTTAAGTTACCCCATGATATCAAGAAAAGAATTCCTTTCAGCCCTCAAAATCGTCAATGATTACAAGAAGCAGTTAAAAGACGAGTTGGATTCAATCAACGATCAAATTGCCGCCATCCCAAACCACCTTATCATCAATAAAGACACCCCAATCCGGGATATCAATATGTCACACCGTTTAATAAATGTTTTAATCAATAACCGTGATAAGTTATCGGTGCCAGGCATTACTGTAGATTCGCCTGTATCTATATTATCCGGCATATCCTTCGCCAAACTGCTGGAATGCAAGAACATGGGCGATAAGACGGCTAAGGAGTTTAAAAGCGCTATAAATGGCTTAGTCAGTTAGTCAATAATTTCTGTTGAGGGAGAGGTAGATTTTACTATTTCAAATGAATATTCGGGTAATCCATTAAATTTTGTGATAAATTGCAGCTAAACCTGACCGTTATGACAACCCGCCCCTTAGTAATCCCCTTCATTGGCGATCTATTATATACCTTTTACTATTATTAATAACGAAATCATACTTTAAGTTTAAAGAATCAAAAGAATCAATGGCAATCGATAAAAAACAACAACTCGAACAACAACTCTGGAAAATTGCCGATACCCTTCGCGGTAAAATGGATGCCGATGATTTCAGGGATTATATATTGGGCTTTATCTTTTACAAATACCTGAGCGAAAAGATGAACACCTATGCCAATACCATCTTAAAGCCTGATAAAGTAACGTATGATCAAGTAGAAAGCCACAAGTTTAAAAAGGAATTGCTGGCAGCTGTAAAGGAAGAAGCATTGGATAAGCTCGGCTACTTCTTACAACCATCCGAACTATTCAGCGAGATAGCCCGACGAGGCAATGCAGAAGGCAAAAGCAAGTTCATTTTGGATGACCTTTCTAAAGTGCTTACCGCTATTGAGCAAAGTACGATGGGTTCCGAAAGTGAAGAAGATTTTGGAAACCTGTTCGAAGATTTAGATTTAACCAGTAGTAAGCTTGGAAAAACCGAAACTGATAAAAACGAACTCATTGTAAAAGTGCTTTCTCATTTAGATGAAATTGATTTCGATTTACAAAATACCGAAAGTGATGTGTTGGGCGATGCCTATGAATACCTTATTGGTAAGTTCGCCAGCGGAGCAGGTAAAAAAGCAGGAGAGTTTTATACACCACAACAAGTAAGTAGCGTTTTAGCCCGATTGGTAACAGTTGGTAAAACAAAATTAAAATCGGTGTACGATCCTACTTGTGGCTCTGGTTCCTTATTACTACGTGTTGCCAGAGAAGTAAAAGAGGTAGCTGCTTTTTACGGACAAGAAAGTAATCCTACTACTTACAACTTGTGCCGTATGAACATGATAATGCATGATGTGCATTATAAAAAGTTTGATATTAAAAATGATGATACCCTCGAGCGACCACAACACTATGAACAACGTTTTGAAGCCATTGTAGCCAATCCACCTTTTAGTGCAGAGTGGAGCGCCAGTCCTTTGTTTATGAGTGACGATCGCTATGCACCTTACGGACGATTAGCGCCTAAGGGGACGGCTGATTTTGCTTTTGTACAACACATGGTACACCAATTAGCCGATAACGGTACTATGGCTTGCGTATTGCCCCATGGAGTATTGTTCCGTGGTGGTGCCGAAGGTCATATACGCGAGTATTTAATAAAAGAAAAGAACCAGTTAGATGCCGTAATAGGTTTGCCTGCCAATATTTTTTATGGTACCAGTATTCCTACTTGTATTTTAGTATTGAAGAAAAAGCGTGAACACAGTGGCAATGTTTTGTTTATAGATGCCAGCCAACATTTTGAAAAAGTAAAAACTCAAAATGTATTGCGCCCTGAGGACATTAGTAAAATTATTACTACCTATAAGGAACGTAAAGACGAAGACAAATACAGCCACGTTGCTCTTTTAAGTGAAATTGCCGAAAACGATTACAACTTAAACATACCTCGTTATGTAGATACTTTTGAGGAAGAAGAGGCTGTAAATTTAAAAACAGTTTCTAAAGAATTAAGGAGCTTAGAAAAAGAAATACAAACCACCGATACCACCATTGCAGCATATTGCAAGGAATTAGGAATTGATACACCGTTTTAATTATGGAAGCAAAAGTATTACATAAGAAAAAAGCACTTGCTCCTAAATTGAGGTTTAGTGGAGTTGAAGGAAGTTGGAAAAATATATTATATGGAGATATCTATACTTTTTATACTACTAATTCTTTTTCGAGGGATAATTTAAATTATAATACTGGAGAAGTAAAAAATATTCACTACGGAGATATTCATACGAAATTTGCAACATTATTTGATATTAAAAAAGAAGAAGTACCATTTATAAATCCCGATATTGATATTAAAAATATAAAGAATGAAAGTTATTGTCAAGAAGGGGATTTGGTAATTGCAGATGCATCTGAAGATTATGCTGACATAGGGAAAACAATCGAACTGATTAATTTAAATAATGAAAATATAATAGCTGGATTGCATACGTTTCTTGCAAGACCGAATAAGTATGAAATGGCTAAAGGGTTTGCGGGATATTTAGTTCAATCTTGGAATTTTCGCAAACAAGTAATGGTTATTGCACAAGGAACCAAAGTCCTTAGTCTTTCTACGGGGCGCTTAGCTAATGTAAAAATTAACATCCCATCCCTCCCCGAACAACAAAAAATCGCCTCCTTCTTAACAGCGGTAGATGAAAAGATACAGCAGCTTACCCGCAAAAAAGAATTGCTGGAGCAATATAAAAAAGGAGTGATGCAACAACTATTCTCTGGTAAATTGAGGTTTAAAGATGAGAACGGAAAGGCTTTTCCTAAGTGGGAGGAGAAAAGAGTTGATCAACTTTTCAATGTCACTCGTGGAAATGTTTTAGCAGTTCCAAGGATGTCAAAAAAAAGCACAGATAAAACACCATACCCAGTTTATTCATCTCAAACTAAAGAAAACGGACTTACTGGATATTATGATGAATTTTTATTTGAAGATTCAATTACCTGGACAACTGACGGCGCAAATGCTGGCGAAGTAAATTTCAGGAAAGGTAAATTCTATTGCACAAATGTTTGTGGCGTATTGTTAAATAAAAAAGGGTTTTCAAATCAATGTATTGCGCAAATATTAAATTCAGTTTCACGTAAATATGTTTCCTATGTCGGCAATCCCAAATTAATGAACAATGTAATGGCTGTTATTAAAATAATTGTACCTGTTTCAGTTGTTGAACAAAAAAAGATTGCTAATTATTTATCTAACATCGATAATAAAATAGAAAGTATAAATAAACAATTAACCCAAACCCAAACCTTTAAAAAAGGCTTGTTGCAGCAAATGTTTATATGAGTCATCAAAGTGAAGCCATATTAGAAGCTAATTTAATCAAGCAATTGATTAGCTTAGGCTATGAGTCTGTAAAGATTCATGATGGCGATGCTTTTGTTACCAATCTCAAAGCACAGTTACAGGCATTTAATGATACCACATTTACACCTAAAGAATTCGATGCCATTTTAAATCATTTAGCCAAAGGGAATGTATTTGAAAAAGCTAAAACTTTAAGAGATCGCTTTGTCCTTAATAAAGAAGACGGCACTTCATTTTATGTTCGTTTCTTTAATAACGAAGACTGGATCAAAAACAAATACCAAGTCACCAATCAGGTTCAACAAAAAGGTTCGTTTTTAAATCGTTACGATGTTACGCTATTAGTAAATGGTTTGCCATTGGTGCAAATAGAACTAAAGCGTGCCGGCACAGAAATTAAAGAAGCCTTCAATCAGATCAACCGCTACCAGCGGCATTCCTTCTGGAGTAATCAAGGTTTGTTTCAGTATGTACAACTGTTTGTAATCAGCAATGGTGTAAACACAAAATACTTAGCTAATAACAAGCTACAATCTGTTAAGCAAACTTTTTACTGGGCAGATGCCAACAATAAAAATATTCAAGAACTTCCCGCTTTTACCCATTCGTTTTTAAATACCAATCATTTAGGTAAAATGATTTCCCACTATGTGGTAATGAACGAAACCTTTAAGAATATGATGGTATTGCGCCCATATCAATACTTCGCAACAGAGGCCATCATCAACCAGGTTAAAACAGTAAAGGATAATGGTTATATCTGGCACACCACAGGCTCAGGCAAAACGCTTACTTCGTTTAAGGCAAGTCAAATAATTATGGAATTGCCCGAAGTACATAAAGTAGTGTTTGTAGTAGACCGTAAAGATCTCGATTACCAAACCATGCAGGAGTTTAATGCCTTTAAAAAAGACAGTGTTGATGTAACTAATAACACCGCATCGCTGGTAGCACAATTAACAGACAACACCAAACTGGTCCTCACCACTATTCAGAAATTAAACAATGCCATTACCAAGCATCATTACGAAAATAGACTGGGTGATTTAAAGGATAAGAAAATTGTTTTCATTTTTGATGAGTGCCACCGTTCCCAATTTGGCGAAACCCACGATAGAATTATTACTTATTTTAAAAACGCTCAACTATTTGGTTTTACAGGCACACCCATCTTTGCAGAAAATGCTAATAAAAATGAATTAGGTAGGCGTACTACTAAAGATTTGTTTGGTTCCTGCTTGCACAAATACGTTATTACAGATGCTATAAGGGATGAAAATGTATTGCGTTTCGGCATTGAATACATTGGTAAATACAAACAAAAGGGCAACACTTTTATTGATATTGAAGTAGAAGACATCGATAAAACGGAGGTTTTCAATGATGAAAAGCGGTTGGCAAAAATTGCCGATTATATTATTGCCTATCATAATCAAAAAACCTTTAACAAAGATTACTCCGCCATATTTGCCGTAAGCAGTATTAAAAACGCCATCAAGTATTACGACATCTTACAAAAGAAAAAAGAAGCCGGAGAGCATGATTTGCGTATTGCTACTATTTTTACCTACGGCTCCAATGAAGAAGATGAGGATGCACAAGATCTATTACCTGGCGATGAAGAAGAATTGTCTATGGCAGCCGAGCCAAAGGTTGCCTATATATCAAGCCATACCAGAGATAAATTAGAAGCTTGTATTACTGATTACAATAAAATGTATGGCACCAGTTTCTCAACAAGAGATAGCCTCGCATTTGAAAATTATTTTAAAGATATCAGTAAGCGATTAAAAGAGAGAGAAAAGGAAACTGCTAAAGAAGCGGACCGGTTGGATATTTTGCTGGTGGTAAGCATGTTCCTTACCGGCTTTGATGCCAAGAAGGTAAATACAATGTATGTAGATAAAAATTTGAAACATCATGGTATCATTCAAGCCTATTCAAGAACCAACCGTATTTTAGGTGAACAAAAATCACAGGGTAATATATTATGCTTCCGTAATTTAAAAAAGGCAACAGATGATGCTATTACGCTGTACTCCAATAAAGATGCAATAGAAGACATTATTTTACCGCCATTTGAATCTATTGCAGCAATATTTAAAGAAGCATTAAAAAAATTACTAACCGTTGTTCCAACATATCAACATGTTGACGATTTAGAAACTGAAGAAGATGAATTGGCATTTATTCAATCCTTCAGGGCTTTGTTGCGAGCAAAAAATGTATTAGCGTCTTACATTGATTTTTCTTGGGAGGGTTTAGGGATAGATGAGCAAACCTTTGAAAATTACAAAAGCAAATATCTCGATTTATACGAAAAGGTAAAAAATAACGAAACAAAACAAAAAACCTCCATCCTGGATGACATTGATTTTGAGTTAGAGCTTGTTCATAGAGATTTAATTAATGTTGCCTACATCGTAAAGTTAATAGCCAAACTCAAAGAGGCTAAAACCTCAGAATCTCAGCAACAGAAAAAGGCAATTATGGATTTATTAGGTGGCGATATTGAATTGAGAAGCAAACGCGAACTAATCGAAAAATTTATTATTGAAAATTTACCGCTTATTGATAATGCCGATAACATAGCCGATGAGTTTGAGAAATATTGGCAAGAACAAAAAATACTGGCCTTGGAGAAGCTATGTAACGAAGAGCAGTTAGATAAAGATCAGTTTAAAGCCTTGATAGAAGCCTATATCTTCAGCGGACAAGACCCATTACGAGATGATGTATTTAAATGTCTGGGCGATAGGCCAAGCATATTACAAGCACGTTTAATAGGCGAGCGAGTGATTCACAAGATGAAGGAGTATGTGGACGTTTTTGAAAGGGGGATGGTAGCTTAAGTGCTTGGATTCATACTATATTAATTATTCCTCTGCGTCTAATTCCCCCCAATCATAATCATCCTCTCCCTCCTGTTTTAATTGTTGGCTTTTCTTTTCAGCTTGATACTCATAAAAAAAGGACAATTGCAATAATGCTAAACTTTCAAGCCATTCATCAGGTGAATCAAACTCTTTAACTTTTAAACTGGTTTGATAACCGAAAAATAAATCGGCATCCGTCAAATTTTTGAAAATATTAATTTTCCTTACCTCAACTAAGATGGTTGGTTCAATAATCATAATTCATATTTTTTACTATTTGAATTAATCGTTTTGAATATTTATCGCCTTTTGCAAGTACACCCTTTATGATACCTTCCGCAAAAAACTCATTTATATTAGTTTTGCCATACATTTCCCAAGATTTCGGATTGGCTCTTGAAAAACTCTTAAACAATTTACGAATATCAGTACTCGAAAGTATAATTGTTTTATTTTACTAATTGATAGCAGATCTTTAGCCAATGCTTGTTGTACTTAATTTACGCTGCTGCCGATTTTCCCCATTCTTAATCCTCTTATTCTCATTTTTAACAAAACGCTCTGCAAAGTATTTCCCTTGGGTTGTTCTTCGTTCAATTTGAGTTTTTGCAAATACGCCCAGTTTTAGGATCCAATGGAGTTCCTCGGGCAAATAATGCCATCGGTAGTTATTACAAGTGTTGCAGCTGGGCAAGTAGTTGTCGATTGTACTTTCACCCCCTCTGCAATGTGACACTATATGATCCGCCTGGAACTTATCAGCAGTAAGCTGTTCACCGCATACATGACATTTAAACCCAGTCTTTTCCAAAACTTTAATTCTTTCCTGTTTTTTGAGTGGTGGTTTACGTGATATTTTCTGCTTCAAGCCCTTTCGTTTCATGTGCAATTCATATAATCGCATTGATAATTCCTGTTCGTTTTCGGGTTGCTTTGTTATTTTCTGCGACTTCATTTTATAAATATTTATACAATCCTTTAAAATACCTGTTGTTTTTTAGCAGATTGGTTAGGCTCATTATTTGATGTTCATCCAACATTTATTTATTTTTTGCCGGCAAAAACAAATACTTGTAAAATCGGGGTTAGTTGTTAATGGTATTCGATTTAATCATTTAACTTTCTCAAGGATATATTAATTGTATTATAAAAAAAAAACACCTTTTTCATAGGTCACTTATTAATAGGAAGGCTGGCTTCATAATATTACCTTTGATATGCTTAAACAATATAAATGAAAATATGATCAAGCAATCCTGGGTGGAAAACCCAACCAAAAAACAGGCCTTAATTTTTGGAATCATTGGAGTGGTGGGCATGTTACTGCTACTGCTTTCATTGACTAATTTTTTAACAGAGAGCCCCTTTCAGGGAAAATATTTTGTACTGCACCTGCTGTTCATTTCCTCTGCATGGACTACCACCCGCATACTCAGGAATTATTTTCGGAATAGAGTTTAATGTTTTATTTGGGTGAGGGAATTCTCTAACTCAAATCGCTTATATCTTACCCGCGAGGCAATTCTGTAACCGATTATCTTCCCAGTATTTGTCCAGTCCGATAGTGTAGGGAGTGAAATACCTAAAAGTTTAGAAGCTTCTTTTCTTGATAAAAGTTCAGTGTTTGCTAATTTTTCTTTAGTTCCATTCAGTTTTGTAAGTAAAATAATTAAATTTTGATTTGCAGTTATTAAATCTTTATTAGCAGACACTAAATTTTGATGACCTATTATTAAATCTTCATGAGATTGAATTAATTTCTTGTGGTTGGTAATCAATTCCGCTATTTCAGTTTTTAGATCCACAGCCTAAATTTTTAAATTTATCGTAAAATTTTGAACCATTGTACCTTGTGCCTAACGATATAATAGTTTATGCTTAAACGTTATAATCGTTTAATAAGCCAATAGTTCGCTTGTATGGTTAATCTGTGAAAGCAATTACTGTTAAGTACTTGCGATTGTAGGTAGTGGGAGTTGAGCAATGATTATTTTACAAAATAGTTTATTTTATAACAAAATGCAAGCGCATTATCACAATGGCATTTTCGCCAATGAGTGAAGTCTAAAAATCAAGTATTCAATTCAATATTATTAAACCGAATCTTTCTCAACCTTTCCTCCAATCTTATCAAATACAAATCGCCCTCCAGCGTGAGCACAATTTTACTGCTGGCACCTTTACCTACCACTCGAATCATTCCGTCCATTTTAAGCCTTCTAATAGTGGCCAGAAGCCTTTTTTTATAGGGTGTGCGGTGTATAGCAGATAGATAGTCTAATAGTGTATTTCCAGTGCAGCGTTTAAACTGCTTATTCATCAGGTAAATGGCGATAAGGACATTGGTTTCTACTTCTGAGTAATTTTCAAATTGTTTTTTCAAGATCGCACGAAACAGGAACAATCGTTTTAATTGCGTTGTGTTCATAATGTGTAGTTAGATGATGGGGGTTATCTATATAAGTACGGGGGTCCAAAATGAAGGGTGAACCATAAATGGAGTAG
>CANJDY010000007.1 GCA_947472635.1 Chitinophagaceae bacterium | reverse complement strand
TGTTCCTTGATAGCTTCAATACATACTTTGGATTTAAATGCCGAACTAAATTTCCGACGACTAATTTTACTCATTTTTTCAGATTTACAGGTTTTTAAATGTACTATTTTCTATTTTAAGTACCTGTCCGAAATTTGGGGAGTATTATATAGCTCAGAACTGCGATGACCACACAAAAAATTTTGCATTTAGATTGCAAAAAGACGGCGAATGGGAATTAGCACCTGCATACGATATATGCCATGCCTATCAGCCCAATCACCGATGGGTAAGTCAGCACGCACTAAGTATAAATGGAAAACGCTCAGGAATAACTAAAGAAGATTTACTTGCTATTGGAAATACCATAAAAAACAAGAAAGCAGCTCAAACAATTGAAGAAATTTCTCTCATAATAAATCAATGGGGCAACTTTGCTGACGAAGTGCAGGTTTCTTCTAAACTACGTGATTCAATCGCTTCATCACTAATCCACCTTTAAAATTAAAAAATGATAGTTTTAATTAACATATAGCGAAAATAAAATTACACATATCTTTTACATTCAGAACCAACAAAACAGTCGAACTGTTTTTGGAAATTTATCCAGTTGATAGGGGGTTGATACAAAATTAAAGGCCCCGAAATCCCATTAAAACACATAAGATTATATTCGCAGAGAAATCATTAACTTTAAAATTGACAAGCACTCCAATGATCTACCTACACAAAATACTGCCCACCTTCGTTCTTCCAATCATGCTAGTCATCATATTAATACTAATAGGATTAATCAAGAATAAGAAAAAGCTAATCTATATAGCCATTGGGTTACTATATATCCTATCAACTCCTATATTCTCTAATAACTTCTTTAAACTAGTAGAAGGTAGTGAATACAGAAAACCCATCAACGCTATAGATAGTGCAGATGCAATTGTAGTGCTAAGTGGAATGTTGGAAATAAATGAAATTGGAGACGCAACCTATGTAGAATGGGGAGATCCCGATCGATTTTTTGGAGGGATCGCTTTATTTAAAGCAGGCAAGGCTCAAAAGCTAGTATTTACGGGAGGCAAAATGCCATGGGATAAAGTAAGAAAAACTGAGGGAGACGTCTTAAAGGAATATGCCATTTCAAGTGACATACCTTCTGAAAAGATATTTGTTACAAAAGATGTGGAGAATACTGCAGACGAGGCAGTGGCTGTAAAAGAATTAATTAGCCCAAGTAAGAGGATTATACTTGTAACATCGTCTTATCATATGTATAGAGCAAAGAAGCTCTTTGAGAAACAAGGTATTGAAGTAATTCCCTATAATGTAGATTATAAAACTAGTGGAAATAATCAAGTCACATTTATGTACTTTCTTCCTAGTTCAATAAATTTAGAATTAACTGAAATTGGAATCAGAGAAATTATAGGTAGGATTTATTACATCATTAAAGGATAAATTACCCTTTAAACTCTTTCATTGTCACATGACCATCGGCACTTATTCCTTTTCTTTGGATCACATTAACGAATGTCATCCAAAGAATTTTACAGTCTAAAGTAAAAGATTGTTTTTCTACATACTCTATATCAAACTTAAACTTTTGTTCCCAGCTAATTGCATTTCGGCCATTAACTTGAGCCCATCCAGTAATACCAGGTTTAACGTTATGCCTCTTGGCTTGTTCTGGAGTATATCTTGAGAGATATTGCATTAATAAAGGTCTTGGGCCTACTAAACTCATGTCTCCTTTTAATACATTTATCAATTGTAGAAGCTCATCTAAAGATGCAGACCTGACAATACTTCCAACCCTGGTTAGTCTTAATACGTCTGGCAAAGGAATGCCTTCTTGATCAAATGCATCCCTCATTGTTTTAAACTTTACAATCTTAAATGGCTTGCTATTTAGTCCTGGTCTTTGCTGAAAAAAGAAAACCTTGCCATTGTTGGCAAGGAATAACAAAATAGCAGTAAGCAATATAATTGGGGAAAGGATAATTAAAAGAAATAGTGCAATAAAAAAATCACACGAAGGTTTTATAAAATGTCTATACATAAGTTAATTATGCTTAGAAAATATTTTATCTAAGCAATTAAAGATCCTTTCAAATTCTTCCTCTGTTAAATTAGACCCACTTGGTAGACATAATCCATTCTCAAATAATTTGTCTGATACACCATTTAAATAACTTTTTGAAGAGGCAAATACCGGTTGCTGATGCATTGGTTTCCATAATGGACGCGTTTCAATATTTTCCTCATCCATTTCTAATCTAATCTCTTCTCTAGTTAATCCATTATTTGTAGTTGGATCAACCAATATACAAGTAAGCCAACGATTTGAATAATATCCTTCTGGCTCTTCTTGAAATTTTATATTAAATCCTGAGTTATTATATTTTGAAAAAAATTTCTTATACTTCTGAAAATTACTTCGTCTAGCATCTACTCTATCATTCAATACCTCTAATTGGCCTCTTCCTATCCCGGCTAATACATTAGACATCCTGTAATTATACCCAATATGAGAGTGTTGGTAATGTGGTGCTGCATCTCTTGCCTGAGTGGCAAGAAAACGAGCTTTTTCAATCATTTCTGCATTCTCAGATATTAATGCTCCACCACCAGATGTTGTAATAATTTTATTTCCGTTAAAACTTAAAACGCCAAACTCCCCAAAGCTCCCACAAGGTTTATTATGAATACTTGAACCTAAAGCCTCTGCGGCATCTTCAATTACAGGAACACCATATTCGTTTGCAATTGAAATTATTTCAACCATTTTAGCAGGCATACCATATAAATGAACAGGAATGATGGCTTTTGGCAATTTACCATTCTGATTTGCATCTTCCAATGCAATTTTTAATAATATAGGGTCCATATTCCAGGTATCACTTTCAGAATCAATAAAAACAGGAATAGCTCCTTGATATACAATTGGATTGGCCGAAGCAGAAAAAGTAATTGACTGACAAAATATAGTATCTCCTGCTTTTACTCCCAAAAGAATTAATGCCAAATGAATTGCAGATGTCCCAGATGTTAATGCAGCAGCATGTTTTG
This sequence comes from Chitinophagaceae bacterium, assembly GCA_947472635.1. Next base: position 22,546 of record CANJDY010000007.1, on the reverse strand, counting down.
ATTGTGTTTGGTCTTGCAGACCTTGTTCAAAAGCATTTACATGAGGACCTAAAGGTGCAATCCAATTCGTTGCAAATGCTTCGTTTACATACTGAAGTTCATTTGTTCCTATATGAGGAGAGGAGAGCCAGATTTTAGTCTTAGACATTATTTAAATTTTTAATTACTCTTCCCGGAACCCCAACTACTAATGAAAAATCTGGTATATCATTAGTAATTACAGAACCTGCACCTATTATGCACCATTTACCAATCTTTGTATTAGGTATAACAACAGCACCAGCGCCGATATGTGTGCCTATATTAACTTCAACATTACCACACAAAGTTACTCCTGGTGAAATATGAACAAAGTCATGAATTATACAATCATGATCAACAGAAGATTTTGTGTTCAAAATACAATGTCGACCAATTGTTGTTCCTACTTGGACTATACTTCCCGAGAGAATGACAGTACCTTCTAAAATAATAACATCTATTGATATTATAGAATTAATATCAATTAATTTACCCCAATTAATTTGTTTATATTTTAGGCTAATCATCTCTCTTATTTTGTTATTACCAATTCCAATAACATGAGGAGTATTTAATAAATTAGGAATTGGCGATAAAATATCTATGTTTAATAATTTTTTGCCATTCTTAGAAACATCTTCATCAAAAATATTTTCAATTTGGCAACCATTATTTAACAATGATGCAACTATAACTTTAGCGTGACCACCGCTTCCTATTACTCGCATAAAAATTTATCTTTTAATTACTCGCTCTAAACCTAGAAATTTCATTACTTTTGCGCCGATGTCGAATAATTTCTCTTCATTATTATAATCCCTATACCACTTGAGTGGAAGTTGATGATATTTTCTCAATTCAACTACCTTAATACCAAGCTTAGTTGCTATATATTCAAATTCTTCATCAATTTTAGTTATATCATATGACAACACACTTAGCTGATCTATTGCATCTTTTCTTGTCATTTGCTTAGTCACGATCAAACTCGAAAACTGAACTCTTCTTGTATCATACCCAAATCTTGTTGGCATCCAATACCCTTCATAAAATTTAGTAAATCTTGATTCAAAATGTTTTTGAGGATAAGGCATCCATCCATATTCATTTTTTAAAGTTTCAATTGCGATCTCTTTAGTATAAGGTAAATAATTCAAAGGACGAACTACCTTTATCCCTTTGAAATATCTCAAGTAAATTTTATGGTATAAAATTCCACTCCATGGATAACTCTTCATTACATATGTACTAAATTTTTTTCTAATATCTTTAATAAAAGACATATCTGTTCCATAATAAATCCAATCCTTCGGATTCCTTATACATTCAGTTGAAAAATTTCCTCCATTCAAAATATATTTAATATCATATTTGTTAGCGAAGTGGAACATTGTTGCAAAAAAGGCATGATCTTGTGGTATATCCAAATGAGGTGTCCCAGATTTAAAAAATGCCAGCTGAAAATCGGCCATTTCCTTCCAATCAATTACCTCTGTATATAAATCAAGGGAAAGATTATCTACTAATACTTGAATGTTATTAACTGCAACGTCTGTATTCCAACCTCCATCAACATGAAAAATTAAAGGTCTTAATCCAAACTCTTTTACTGCTAAATGAAGTAAGTATGAACTGTCTAAACCGCCACTCAAACCCATTATGCAATCATAATCCTTGCCCTTAGAGTTATTTTTAATTTCTTCTACTTGTTTGCGAAATATATTTTTTCCATAATCATTTGGATGCCAATTAGGTTCTACATCTTTATAGAAACCATTACAGTGATCACAAACTCCTTCACTATCAAATGTGATTTTGGGATCAGATGTATCCATTACACAATTTGTACATATTTGATATTTTTTCATTTATTATTTATTTTTATTGTTCAAAAAAATCAGCTAATCTTTTTGCTAAAATATCTCTAGAGTATTTTTCTTTTGCTAAAATTCGAGCATTATGACCCATATTTTTTAATTTCATTTTATCTTCGGTATAATATTTTAATTTAATAAAGGCTTCGTCTATATTTCTTGGCAACCTAAAGCCACAATTGAATTTAATAAGTTCATGCTCTTGCCAACCCCCATGATTTACTACCATGCAAGTACCTGAGGCTAATGCATCAAAAAATTTATTTGCACTATTAGCTTCTAATTCTTTTAATGGCATAACAGTAGATATAACAATGTCAGACATTGAAAAGTAATTTGATATTTCATTTTTAGGTATTTTATCAAAGAAAAACATATTTCTCTGAAATAAACTTAAACTTTTAGCTTTATTAATTATTAAATCTCGTTCATTCCCTTCTCCAACTAGCATAAATTTTATATTATTTTGATAAATGAATTTATTAGCTAAATCTACGAGATATTCTAAATTGTTTACTCGTCCAAACGTTCCTGGATATAAAATAATTACATCATTATCTTCGAATCCAAATTTCTTCCGAAAATCGCTTTTAAAATCTTTATTAAAATCAAATGAATCCAAATCTGCGCCATTGGGAATTACGGTAACTTTTTCACTCGGATATCCCGTATTAATTATACCATCTTTCATCCCATCACTTAAAGCAACTATTCCTCTCGAATTATGATATGAATATTTTTCAAGTTTTAATGCAAGATATCGTAAAATAGGATTTTTTAAGTACCCCATTGCAATTGGTATTTCTGGCCATAGATCTCTTACTTCAAAATAAAATGGGATTCTGTTTAATCTTGCTGCAAATATTCCAGGAAGTGAAATAGTAAGAGGTGTACTAGAAGCAAATATTATATCGCCTTTTAATTTTTTGGCTTTCAAAAAAGCTAAAAATGCAAATTTTACAAATGAAATGATTCTTGGCCAAAATAGCATATTATTGGAATAATTAACTTTGATCCAATTTACGATTATTCCACTTTCAATAGTTCTAAGTTCATAGTTTTTAATATCATTTTCACGTGTTGATGTAATAATTTCAACCTGATGTCCCATTTCAACAAGTCTTCGTGCCATTTCAAAAGAACGAGTACTACCGGACATATTTGGACTATTATAATATTGATGTAGGTATATAATTTTCAAAATAAATTTACTTTTTAAAAGTATTTTGTGTGATTAAACGAATATCATTTTTAGATGGATAACTTATAAGTACTGCTCTAAATTTTCCTTTAAAAACAAAAAAACTTCCCGCTGCAGCTCCGATAATTCCGAAACGATCAAACAAATCTTTTAAATCATTTAATGAACCAGCACCTCCTAGAGCTGTTAAAGGGAAATCAGTTGTTTTTCTTGCTAAATCAATCAATTCCAAATCATATCCCTTCATAAGACCATCGTTATCAATTGAATTTAAAACGAGTTCTCCAATGCCAATACCATTAAGTTGATGAATGAAATCGACAAAATTTAAATTTAATTTAGTTTTACCATTATTAATATAAATCTCATATACAGAAGTTCCCAACAATTTTGTTTTTTTTCTAACATCTAAAACAACTACAATACTTTGTTGACCAACTTTCGTCCCAATTTCTTCTAACAAACGTAAATTAGTTACTGCAGCACTACTAATTGCAACCTTCTCAGCACCTAAATTTATTATCTTCTTAGCTTGTTCAACATTTGTTACTCCACCACCATAACAAAAAGGCATTCTACACTCAATAGCAAGTTTTCTTATTAAATCAAAATCGGGGCCATTTTTGTTTTTTGTTGCGTCAATATCTAGAACAATTAACTCATCAACCTCTTTTTCATTAAATATTTTTACTGCATTTATAGGATCACCAACATATTTAGGATTTTGGAATTCGACAGTTTTAACTAATCCTCCATTATGAACCAATAAACAAGGAATAATACGTGGCCTTAACATAATTATAAATAATAAAAGTTCTTCAATAATTGAATTCCATTTTTATGACTTTTTTCAGGATGGAATTGAGTTCCAAAAATATTCTCACGATTGATTGAAGATGTAAAAGTATCACCGTATTGAGATGTTGTTAAAATATCCGAGCTGTTTATGCATTGAAAATAGTACGAATGAATAAAGTAAAAACCAGTCTCAAAGTCAACACAATCGAACAATTTTGAGCTGACTGTAGGATTTATAGAGTTCCATCCCAAATGAGGTATTTTAGGGAGAAAATTTAATTTAGTCACATCAAATTTCTTAACAAAACCTTTAACCCATCCTAATCCTTCTAATTCACCTTCCTCGCTACCCTCAGATAAAATCTGCATTCCAACACAAATTCCAAGTACAGAAATTTTTTCAGATATAACTTTTTCATCTAGCAATTCTCTAAATCCAGAGATATTTAAACTTTTCATAGTTTCATCGAATGCACCAACACCAGGTAAAATTATCTTAGTAGTTTCTCTTGGAAAATCAATGACTTTATCTATTATTTTATACTTAATGTTTAATTGATCATAAATGTTTCCAATTGCACTTACATTACCCGATCCATAATCTATAATTGTAACCATATTCAATTATTTATAACAAAATATATTAACTACAGTGTCCATATCATGAAACAATACCCTGTCAATGAAAGGGTATTGTTTAAAATCTGATTCTTTAAAATAATATCTAAAACCCGCATTGGTAAGAATTTGCAAAATATGTCCTAAATTTTGCGGCTTATTAACAAAAGAATGATATTCCAAAAATAAATTATGAACTTTCGGTAATTCATCAATAATATCATCTATCACTACATCTTCATGACCTTCAATATCTATTTTTAAAAAATCAATTTTTGAAAAACTACTTAAGATATTCTTTAATCTTTCCGTTTTAACTGAAATAACATTAGTTTTTGAAGCGGTACTAATCATTCCAGAAAGCGATCCGTCAGAAAGAAATTCACAATATCCATCACTGATTGAAATGGCTTTGTTAACAATATGTACATTATCAAAATTGTAAGATTTAACATTAAATTTTAGCGTCTTAAAAATATCGGGATCAGGCTCATATGAATAAATAATTGAATCTGGATAAATGTTTTTGAAATAAATTGTAGCTAAACCTATGTTCGCTCCACAATCAATAATAATAGGATTTCTGGTATTGGTTGTGAACTTATAAATTTCGTCAATAAAAATTTCATTTATAAGAGTTAGATATGTAGAAGCGTCAACAATATGAAGCTTTCTACCATTAAAATATGTAACTGTGTTTTGAAATTTTTTGTACCTTTTTAATCTTATAAATTCAAAAATTCCAATTTTTTTTATTAATTTATGTTTCGAAAAAAGTTTTATTAGATATTTAATCATAGTTAGTATATTGTTATTATTAATTAGAAATTATTAAATAATAAGTATTAAATCAAAAGAGGACTATTTAACTTTTCGAATTTTCTCTAAATAAAAATTAATTAAATCCAATCTTAATGAAAATAAAAATCTAATTGGTAAAAAATATTTAATTATCCCATAAAAATTCTTTCTAATTTTATATTGACCTTGTTCAATAATAAGTTTATAATTCGAATGAGATATATCGCATAAATTTATAGTCCCTCCAGCCAAGTAAAAATTTGATTTTGATTCTTTACCATATATTGCATAACCGCGTTCATGATTCTGATGCAGAACTAGATTAATTTTTGTTGAATCAATAACATGATAATTCATTTTTAAAAAGTAATAAATCATCCAATTATCCCAACTAGGTCTTCCAACTGCAAAATCTGGCATATTAATTTCAATACATTTGGGAAATATAATATAATCTATTCCAGATTTAGAATGTAAGCTAATAGGGCTTGTGTTATCATTTAAAAAGTTATTCTCCCAATTAAAATTCGTGAAATCAATTCTTTTGGAAATTAATAAATCAGACCTGCGTCCGACAATGATATAATTTTGAAGTCTCGAGCTTACAATATTAATTGTATCAAGAAGATTAGATGTAAATATTATATCACAATTGACATAAATAATAATCTCATTTTTAGATTTTAATTTAATGATCTTAAACGCTTCCGATAATAAAGGTGTGTGATATGAATTAGTAGGTATATTTTTAATATGTTCAATACCATTTATGGAAGCAAATTTATCTACTCCTTCTTCATCTCCGAAAAGAATAACTTGAGAATTTTTAATTGCTAGCCAACTTAAAATAGCATTTTCCTGAATTAAACTAAATTCCCCAGAAAAACTTTTAGGAAAAGAAAAAAAAGTAACCATATTTATTTTTAAATGTACAAGTAAAATTATATTCCGTTATACTTAGCTAGTGAAGAATAATATTTTTTTCTACGAATATTATTTAATCTTAAAATGAAGTAATGCAAACAATATGTCTCTTGCATTCTTATACAATAATAAAATTTATTGAAAACAATTTTATACTTAGTAAAATAATTGCTAGTGTAATACAATAATTGTTTGTAGCCTATATTATCTATTTCATTTTTTAAAAATTCTAGATTTATAATTATGTTGTTTTTATTAATTAACAAAGTGTCTCCAATAAATTTACATATATGATCTTCTTTAAGTTTGAAATTCATTTTTGAAATAAATTTTTTATTCAAGAAAAAATACTTATAAATGCCGATTCTTGAAATTAAATCGCTTTGTTTGTTATTTGATAAATTTTGATATTCACCAAGGGTTTGTGCTTTTCTCCAAGAAAATCCTACTATAGGTAAAACTTTAATACAAAAGTTATTTAAGATAGATTCATATAAAAACAAGTAATCATAACCTATATGGGCTTCTTTTTTATATTTTATATTAATTGTCTTTTTAAAACAAACAGTAAAAGGGTGAAAAAAATAAAATGGAATAATATTTCCTTCGAAAAATATTAAATTTTCAAAATTGTTGTTATTTCTAAAAAAAAGATTTTTAAAAGATTTTAAAGTGTTTATTGTATTCCCAAATTCGTCAATAATGTCATACCCAAAACCAAAGATTTCTACAGTCTCATTTTTTTTTATTTCAAATTCTAAATATGTTAATAATTTAGGGTTTATTAAATCATCATCCCCTAATAAAATAATATATTCACCTTTTGATTCTTGTACTAAAAAGTTTTTATTTTCAGTAGGTCCTATATTTTGAGATTGATGATATAATTTAAATGGAATAAGTATATTAAAAGATTTAATTACTTCTAATATTTCATTAAACGAGGGAGAATTGTCATCAGAAATTATTAATTCAAAACTTGAGTAATTGATTTCTAAAATAGACTTTATTGTCTTATATAAAAAATTAGGCCTATTATAAGAAGGCACTAAAATTGAAAAATTAACTTTAGAAAAATTATCATTATATGATATAATTGGCTGCATATTAAATAAGCATTTTGTTTATTAGAAAATTTATAATGCTGTCATAATCAAATGAATTATCACAATAATTCATTTGATTATTTTTTTTCAAACTTATCTTTTTCAATTTTTCTAATACATCTTCAAACTGTGTCAAAGAAGTTATGTATTCCACACTTTTATTATTTTTATAATAATCACCTTGGAATTCATTAAAAACATTCATAGATATAGAAGTACTATTAGGGTTAATTATTGTATTCATAATTAATGAAGTACTTACTGCTCTTGGCAAATCAATAACAACTTTAGAATTAATCAACAAAGGCTCAATTGGAATACTTTTCTCTATAAAGACGATTTTATTGGATACACTATGGTATCTAGATTTAAGGTGATTTAAGTTATCTAAAGTAATATTGGGATGAAATTTAATATAAATATTTGAAAAGGGAAATATATCTACTATAATATTTAATATTCTTACATTAATTTGTATTCTTTCATTTGAGTTTATTAATGTCAATTTTTCATTAGTGAAACCAATTAATTCGGCTGAATGAAGAATAATAAAATCTATATCATTTTTATTTTGAACCAAATTAGAAATGATATTTCTTGTAAATATATTAGAATATGGATGCTTTATGATTACAATTTTCTCAGATTGAACGCCGCTTTGAATAAAATATTGTTTTTCCTGTTCTGAAAAAACAATTTGAAAATTAGCGTTCCTACATCCACTTTGACCTTTATACAATAGATAACTTGAATTTCCGATAAAAGGGAGATTTCCAGTTAAAACTGGAAATAAATAATGAATAATAAAATGCGAAATATATTTTCGAATTGTAAAAATGTATTTAGCGATATTTTTATTAAACTTTTTGTACTTAGTATTTATAGAATATAACTCAATCCATTTAGCCATTAAATCCATTTTGCCAGTAGAATTACTACAAGCAATTGAAATAATATTTATTTTACTTTTTTTTGAATATTTGCATATTATTAATTCAAAAATTGAATGAAAATCGCTAGACACAATTACTAAATTTGGCTTATACCTATTAATTATATTTTTTGCTAATAAATTGGATTTCCTAAAACTAGTAAAATTCATTATACTAGAACTATCATATTGTCCAACATAAATTTTCTCAATAACGTTAGGAAATATTTTTTTTTGTTCTAGTAAATCTAATATAGGGTCACAAAATTTTTCGTACAAGACAACTAATTTCGTATTTTCTAAAAATTGTAAATCATATAAATATCCTAATAAAGTTGATCTAAAATTCCTTTCTACACTTGTATATAATAATATTGTTCGCATATACTACTATACAATTTTTTTTAAAAACTTTCCGTATAAATTCCCTTTCAAGAAAACAAATAATGCTGCAAATGATAATAGCATAAAAAATATTATATAATTATTCAAAACTGTAATAAATAAAATTGATAGGACAAGAAAAATGAAAACTATTATAAAATTTCTTATTTCTTTTTTTGGTATTATAATTTTATTTCTGAAATATATTAAATAAAGCGATAAATTAAACACACTTGAAAGTAAAATGCTAAATGCTGAACCATATAAACCATATTTTTTTGTAAGAAACCAAGTAATTAATACTGAAAATAATGCAACTATGATTGAAATTTTCATTATTGATATTGTGTTGTCATTAAAATAAAATAAAGGATATAATATTGTATATATACTTGTTATCAGGGGATAAAATAATAGTATAATAAAAACATTTATATAATTAAAATATATTTTTTGAAAGAAAATATTAAAAAGAAAAGCCTTACCAAAAAATATTCCTACTAAAATTAATATTAAGTATATAAATACAACTAGATAAATAGAATCGAATATAAAGTCAATAGAATTATTTTTTTGAATTTTTGAAAACACTTCAGGAGTCCATGCCTTGTTAAAACTTGACCATAATCCATTTATTTGATTTGTTATAATATTAAAAAAACCAAAAACGCCTAATAATGTAAGATTTAAATATGAGTCAATGAAAATTCTACTGCTATAAATTGTAATTACACCCATAGTACTATAAACAGCTAAAGGGGCTGCATATTTTATCGTCACTTTAAAAATTTCCCTTTTGGGAAAAATAAAATAAGAAAAACCGAATTTATATACAAAAACAATAATTACAAATAAGAAAGAAATAATATTTGCTACTAGAAAACTAAAAATACCAAAAGAAAGATAACTTAAAACTAAAGATGTAGCAAAAAATAATAGTGTACGGATTATTTGCAAATTTCTATAAGTTTGTGGATTTTTATTAGAAATAAAATGGATCAAAATTAAATTAAATAACGAATTAAATAATATACTACAGATAAGCAGAATATAAATATTTAAATTTGCGATATGCAATAAGCCATTTTTGAATGAATATAAAATTGACAGACAAATTACTTGTATAAGAAAAGAGAATATTAAAGTCCAGAATACACTACCGAAAATTTCAAATTTATTTAAATCACTATAATAGTATCTTAATATTACAGAATCACCGCCAAAAATTACAAAAGTACTTACTAATTCCATATAAAATAATAACAAATTATATTCACCTATAACCTCAGGTTTATGAAAGTGGGGTAACAAAATCCACAATAGAAACGTTAATCCTTGAGTAAGGATTCCAGTTAATATATAAATTAATACGTTTTTTTTCATTAATTCAGTTTGTAATATCTCAAATTGAGATCAAAAAAATCCGTTAGATAATAATATAACATCACAAACAAAAGGGTTTGATTAAAAAAAAGGTTTAGAGTTTCATAACCAAATGATGAAACATTTAAACCAATAAAACTTGCTAAAAAATAATATTTAAAATTTGATTTTTTTTTCAATATTAAATAAACATAAAAAATCGAATTGAAAAACTTATAAAATAAACCGAAAAAACCGGTTTCGATAAAATAATTTAACCACGAATTATGAGCATTATAATTAGCTTCACCATAAAGTTTTTCATAGACATATGAAAAATTATTAAATCCAACACCAAATATTGGGTAACTAATTCCTATTTCAAAAGCTTTTTTTGCAATGTCTGCATGTACTTTAGTGGTGCCTTCTGCTTCAAATTTATGATTTATAAAAAATATTACCTCATCATTAAATATATAAGCTAAAATTAGAATAGGTAAAGATATTAATATCAACCTAACTATTCCTGATAATTTTATTTTATTTATACTACTTACTAAAATTATTAATATTGAAAAAGATATTCCTATTAAGCCACTTCCTGACATTGTCAAAATAAAACTTAAGATAATAATTAAAAAAAATATAACATATTTATACATTTTTTTTACAAAAATATAATACGACAAAATGTTTAATACTAAAATAGATATTGATGCCTGTACACTTGGATCAGAAGTAAACCCATTTAATCGAAAAAATGATCCTAAAGCCAATTCCGAAATATCAATTTCATTACTAATAAAGGGAATTGAATTACTTAAAATTTTATCGAAATCAATCTCGAAAAATAAAAAAAATAAAATTTGAATTATCCCATATAAAGCTGAGAAAGTAACTGCATATATAAATACATCTAAAATTAAAAATTTACTTCTAAAATTTATTTTTTGTACATAAATTAAGAAACAAGAAATGAACAAAAGAAAGAATAATAATAACGTAAGACCCTTAATAAAAAAAACAAATTGATTAGTAGTTTTTTCTATATAAAGAAAAGAAAGTAAACTTAGAATAATTGGAATTATGTAAAGCCATTGTAAATATAAATATTTGTGTATTGTATCAATTTCTAACTTAATTGTATTTTTTTTCTGAAGTAATACTAATATAATAAAAGGTATACTGAAAAATTCACAGTATTGAATTCTAATTCCTATAGAAATAAAAAATTTATTTATAGGGGATAACAGAATAGTTAAAATCAATAAGAAAAAAGTGAGATTCTTCAATTGTGTATAATTTAATATTTCAAATTGCGGTCCATCCACCATCCACAACTAGATTATGGCCAGTAATATAGGTTGCATCATCTGATAGCAAAAAAGCAACTGAAGGGGCGATATCATTGGGCGATGCCATTCTACGAAGAGGTACTTTTGTTTCAAACTTTCTCACAAATGATTCAGCTTGATTATTAAACACTCCGCCAGGCGATACACAATTAACCCTAATTGAATAAGGGCCAAAATATGAAGCGAGATACCTTGTTAAATTAATTATCCCCCCCTTAATGGCAGAATATGCCACAGGAGATGTCATTCCTTCTACTTCTTCATATAGTGAAAAATCATTCCCAACAATTCCATAAATAGACGCTATGTTAACTATTGAGCCTGATCTATTTGCCTTCATCTCTGCTAAAACTAATTGAGACAAATGAAAGCAACTAGATAGCTGCATATCAACATTTTGTTTCCATGAGTCTAAACTTACATTTTCAAATACATTTCCCCAATCTTTCGTTCTGGGATAGGCATTATTTACCAAACCATCAATTCTTTTAAATTTTTCAACTACCATTATAACCATCTCTCTCACTGCTTCTGCGTCAGTAATATCACATTTATAATAAAAAGAAGATTCCACTACACTTGTATCTGCAATATCAACATTGATCACGAATGCTCCTTTACAAAATAGGTGATTAATGATTGCCTGTCCAATCAATCCATTACCACCGGTTACTATAATTATCTTGTCGTTTAATTTCATTTAATTAAATTGACGGAAAACAGGCTTGATTTCTGGCCCTACCAAATATTTTTCTATCCCGTTTGCCAATGCATTCTTATAAACTTCCAAAGCTGCTAATACGGCTTTAAGAGTTGCCTGCAACTCTTCTTCACCGTGCGCATAACTAGGGGCAATCCAAGGCATTAGTACACCATTTTTTATTAATTCTTGTGAGAATAATGTTCTAAATGCCATTGAAATATTTCCAGCTTCATTTTTCGTAACATAATTCATAGAAATATAAGATCCGTCCATATAGAAATAGTCAGACAATCCTAAACCTTTACTTATTTTATTAATACCGTCAAATAGTTTCTTTCCATATTTCCATAAATGACCAACAACGTCTTGCTCTTCATAAATTGCAACCGTTTCTATAAAAGCTCCCATACCTGGCATTTCTGCACCATGTGTGGTTGATAGCAAAAATGTTCGTTCGCTACCTCTTTCATCAATACTGCCAATATCCATCAATTCTTTCTTTCCAACCAAAGCAGCAACTGCAAATCCATTTGCCATTCCTTTACCAAAAGTTGACAAATCTGGTTCTATTCCAAAATAGGTTTGTGCGCCTCTTAAATGCCATCTAAACCCTGTTATCATTTCATCTATGATAAAAACAGCACCATCTTTCTTACAAACATTTTGTACCTGATGTAAAAAATTACTTTTATTGTTAGCGCATGATGCACAAGTTAATTCTGGATCCATTTGTACAACACATTCGTCCCCTTTACATGGAGTTAAAGTAGTTGCAGGCTCCAATATTACAGCTGCAATTTGACGAGGATATTGATCAAATAATGAAAGCAAAGAATTAATGTCATTATAATCAAATACTAAAGTGCAGGCATAATGTTCTTGTGGAATACCCTTTTTAATTGGGGTTACTCCAATAAACCAATCATCAAATGAAAAAAATGGCTGCTGTCTTGGTACACATACATATTTTCTTCCTGTATAAGCCCTAGCTATTTTAACTGCTGCCGTTGTTACATTTGATCCATTCTTAGCAAATTTTACCATTTCTGCTCCAGGAATTAGATCTACCATTCTTTTTGCAGCTTCCAATTCAATAGTTGTAGCTCTTGTTAAGTTAACTCCTTTTTCAATCTCTCTAAAGGCGGCTTGATTTACACGATCGTTAGAATATCCTAAAGTCACTGCACGCAATGCCATTCCATAGTCTAAAAACCTTGTACCATCAGGGCTCCAAACATAAGCACCTTTGCCTTTTTCTAAAATGGATGGTGCATTTAATGGATATTGATCATTTCCCCTACTATAAGTATGTGCACCACCTGGGATGTACTTCGATAACTCTTCAGAAAATTGTTTGTTACTCATTATTTTCAGTTTGTTTTTTTATAGTATTGCTGTAGTTTTCCCAATATTCTTTTGATAAATGGCCATTAATTTTGTCAAATTTTTGGTTTATGACAGTATCAATTAATTCTAAATCAGTTGTTATTAAAATTTTTTCTCCAAAAAAGCTGATGATTGATTTAAAAAATTTAGCATCATCTTCATAATCTAGGGTAAATCGTAAATTGCCCTGAATATCATAATTGCCAAGAACAATCTGTTTGGTTTTTGGTGTTGTAAATATCCTAGACCACCCTACCTCTAAATTTTCGTTTTGATGTTTGCTTAAACAAGCTTCAAGATAACTAGTTTTATAGGCAGATGAATTCAATCCGATAGGTAAGCCCTCAACCTTCAAAATATCGTAATTCAATTTTTCTTGAATACTTTTATATAATTGATAAGATCCATAAGCAGAACATAGAATATCATCTCCATCCACTACAATAAAATAATCAACCAAATGCTTTTTTGCACAATCAAAATACCTTTTAGGAATATTCGAGTCTTCGCCAAAATACACTTCAACCCCATATTTATTTAGCAAACTTGAAAATACTTTATTTTCTTCTTTTACTGAGGTTGTAAGAAATATTTTAACCTCACCAGATAGTAGCTCATTTTCAAAGATTGCTTGATAACGTAAAACCAACCATTCAATCATTGTTTTTCTTTCGGTAAGAATTAAATGTTTCCTATGCAACCTTGTCGATCCAAGGCGCGCTGTAATAAATATTCCAACCATCTATAGTAAAATTGTTTTTCTAGAATTAGAAGATTCTTCGATTGCATATAAAACTTTTAAAACTGCATGATCATCAGTCAAGGTATTAACATATACCTGACAATCAAGTATTCCTGCTATAAAACAAGACAGCTCATCTATATACATCTGTTCTGTAATATTTTTATTATACCCTTCTTCAGCTGCTAACATTTCGAATTCTATATTATTCCAACCATTTGCAGGTGTATAAACACTTATAAAATTGTTGTTCCAGTCCCATATCAATTGACCCTTTGAACCATTGATTAACAATTTACGGGTTGCAACTCGAGATGTCACATCGATTGTTAGAGACAATATAAAACTCTCATAATCAAGAACTCCTACATATGTATCATCAATCAATTCGGCTCCTTCAATTTCAATGGTTTTTTTTACGCACCCAAAAACAGAACTTGGGAATCCAAAGATCTTTGTTATCCAGGTGAGTTCAAAAGGTACTATTTCTCTTGCTCCGCCAGTTTCCTTTTGTGACACATAAAAATCTTTTACTTTTTCGTAGGTATGCCAATCAGGGAGATATTGCCCAGAATGGTATGAAATATTAGTAGTGAGGCCAATAATCTTTTCTTCAATTATAGATTTTATTTTCTTTATTGCTGGATGAAAATACATCGTTGAAGATGGCGCAATAAATACCTTGTTCTTTTCAGATAAAGATATTAATTCATTAAATGAATAATCAACAACACTAGCTTCAACAAAACATGGTTTATTTAATTCAATAGATTTTAACATATAAATATGATGCTTATCAGGGGGCACTGAAATGATTAATACATCAACTTCTAAGCTAGCAACATTGTCAAAATTTTCTATAGTTGTAATTCCATATTTGTTTACTGCTTCTTGTCTCCGATCTTCATTTAAATCGAAACCAAATATCTTAGAATATCCAAGATATTGCAAATTCCTAATTCTCCTTTTCCCCATTGAACCTAACCCTATAATTAAAAACTTCATTTTATGAACTATTTTTATTAACTAATAAATCAAACTTAATTCTATTTTTAGAAAACTATTTTTCAGCGATTGCAATTAAAGTATCAGTCTTGTCAATACTCTTGAGAATGTTTGAATATTCCGAATCAATATTTTTGTTTGTCAAATAATTATATTCAATTTCTCCGCAAGGTTTTTTGTCACTTAACCAATAAAGATGGTTAGCTAAAGGATATCTTTGGTAGGCAGAAATAACAATTTTATTAAACCCTGCAGTTCTCAAGTAAATCTCTAAGCTTTCTCGTGTATGCAATATTAGATGTTCGCTCCAAAAAGTAAATGATTTAAATTCTTCAATGTTATATAAACTTATCAAAGCATCTTTTGCATGGGGCACTTCAATAATTATTTTACCTTTTTCATTTAAACGTTCCCTTAAAAGTATTAGTTGTTCAAGAGGAGTTGATACATGCTCAAAAACATGAAATAATGAAATAATATCAAATTTTAAATCCTTGGGCATACTAACTAAACTTTGGTACATATCATATCCCAAAGAATGATTTAAATAGTCACAAATTTGTTGTTGCAATTCAATACCTGTAACTGAATTTGCGATTTTTGAAAATAAATCAATTGCCCCTCCTAACCCTGTACCATAATCTAAATAATTTTTGTTTTTTATTAAATCAGAAAACATCTCGAACCTTCGATTATCATCTTTACTTGTATTTTTCAAAGCTGTTTCACGATTACCCCCCCCCCAATAATCAATAAAGCTTTTATTTTCATAACTAGAGTCATCGAGATATTGATTTTCAGACAAATAAATAACATTAGATTTTTTGCATTTTTTTACACTTATATTATTGTTATCCCTAGTCATAGGATAATATGATTCAACCTGATTTATATCAATAATGCCTAATTCAATTAATTGTTTCTCGATGTTATTCGTTATCATTTTATTGTTTTTTATTATTTAAAAAAATTTCAATACAATTGCAAATATAAAGTTGTTCTATATTTGACAAGGAACTTGCTGATGGCAATGAAATTCCTGAACTTGAAATATCAGAAGATGATAATAATTGGCTTTTATTTCCAAACGATTCATAAGGGGGCATTAAATGCAACGGATAAAATACTGGCCTAGATTCAATTCCACAACTGTCTAAGTATTCAATTAATTCATCTCTCGTAAAGGGTGCATTTTTATCAACTAAAAAAGTATATAACCAATAACTATTTAAACAATTATTTCTTTCTACAGGAGTTTTCAAATAAGGTAACTTTCCAATACATTGATTATAAACAGCTGCTAATTTTCTTTTAGTTATAACGAATTCCGGTAACCGTTCAAATTGCGCAACTCCAATTGCTGCCTGAATATTAGTTAATCTATAATTAAAGCCAACATATGCATGCCAATAGCGTTTTGTTTTTTCCATTCCATGATCTCTAAGAACCGAAGCATACTCTGCAATAATAGGGTCTTTAAAAACTACCATTCCACCTTCTCCTGTGGTTATCGTTTTGTTGCCATAGAAACTAAATGTTGCAACATCACCAAATACACCAACAGGCTTTCCATGAAATAAACTACCTAAAGCTTCAGCACAATCTTCAATAATCAATAGATTATGCTTATTCGCTAAATCTGAAATTGCATCCATATCGCAAGGATGACCAAATAAGTGTACCGGCATAATTGCCCGGGTTTTAGTAGTAATCAGTTTTGCAGCTTTTTCAATGTCGATATTCCAGGTATCTGCTTCAACATCAACTAATACAGGAGTAGCCCCTGTATATATTATTGCATTTACTGAAGCAGCAAAAGTTAAATCTGGAACTATTACTTCATCACCTTCTCCAATACCCAATGCAACTAATGCTAAATGTAGTGCCACTGTACCATTACTAACTGCTAACGATGCTCTTTGCTCATGATAATCGGCAAATAAATTCTCAAATTTTCTAACATATTTACCTTGAGATGATATCCAGTTAGTTTTGATACAATCAGTCACATATGCCAATTCATTTCCATCCAATAATGGGGCTGCTACAGTAATTTTTCGAATTTTATTGATCGATGCATAATCAACCAAGATATTATTTTTATCAACAAGTGGAATAATCTTTACTTTTTCAGTAATACAGTGAAGTATCTGAATATTATCAGTCTCAATCGGAAGTGATACGAAATTAGTGTTCATCACTTCTAACACTGAAATATGCATTAATGCCCCTCCAATTAATACCCTTCTAATATCACCATCAGTTAAAACTCCTACTAGCTTTTGCTCATCATTTACAACAAAGAGGATTCCCAAACCAGAACTTTCTAGTCGTAACAACGCCTCTTTCAAATCAGACAAATTGTGTATTGTTAAATCATTAATTTCCATATATTTCTAATAATTGTAATTGATCAATAATTGAACTTATGCTACTTTTTTTCACTTCAAGCACCTGAGGAAGTACAGCATAATTTTTTAAATGAGGTAGAAACCAATAATCATTCTTGATGGGCAAATTATTATCGATTTCACCATTATTATCACTATGATGTAGCGCCTTGATATAGTTACTTATTTTTTCTAATTCTTTTGTTATATTTAATTTCATTGTTTGACAACTTACTTTCAAATGAGCAGTATCTAATAAAAGGCCAAAATAATCACTGTATTTAAAATGTTCAAAGACCTTTATAATATCCTTACTCTCACAACATAATAATGGACTTATTGAATCTTTAAAATTAAAAGATGCAAGTACATTATTTTCAATTAAAAACTGAACTTTTTGAGATTCTGCATGGCTAATTAATACCCCAAGAGATTCAAAAAATAGCTCCAAATTATAATCAACATCAAAATCATTTTCCAGTTTCAAATGATTACCTAAATCGTTTGGGCTAGGGTCAATACAAAAACCTGCATGTGCAGCAAAAAACGGGCACCCATTTAGTGCAGATATTTTAATCCCATTTAAACAATGTTTAATTGATTTATTACGAATTGCTTCATTTGCACTTGCAAGATTTAATACAAAGGGCTCTTTTGGTGCAGGGAAGTAGTTATGGAGTATTTTTTTAAGTTGTGTTTCATTAAAGAATTGCTCCATATCTGGTCTATAAGGCATTCCCGAACTAAACTCTATTGCAAACTTGTATTCCTTTGCAATACTTACAATTTCCTCAGGGGTTTTCCCATAAAAAGCTAAAGAGCTAACATATTTATTCATATAAAGAAAGTCTCATTAATTGAACAAGTTCATTTTTTATCTCGAAAAATTTGAACCCAAACTTTTCATATAAGCAAATTGCAGGTTTATTATTTATATCAACAGATAAAAATATATGTTCACATTTGATATCTTTTGCTGTTGCAATTAATTCACCTAAAAGTAAATTCCCAAATCCTTTCCCTTTGTAATCTGCAGAAACTGCAATACCCAACCAAAGTTTGTTTGCTTCAAATTCTAAATGTCCATATCCTATTGCATTTTCCTGATCAGAAATAAATAACAGATAAGTGGCTAAATGATGCTTTATAACATCATAGGGTCGGCTTTTATAATATCTAAAATAGGTTAAAGAATCCCCTGCATGAAGCACAAAGCTTTCAATAAATTTGGGATCAGTAACTTTTCTTATTATGTATGTCAATTTCTTGGTTACCATTCAATATTACTATATTGAAATGCCTCATCTGGTTTAATGGCTTTCGCAATTTTTTTGCCAAGTATATTTTCGTAAAGGTTTGGCCCTAAACCATTAGAGGGTCTTTTAAAACCTATATGCTTTTCTTCTATAATTGTTCCCTCTAGTAAAGTCTCCAATGCAACCATGCTTCTTTTCATACCATACATATTAGCCTTCTCTGCCACTGTTGGTAATTTCAATCCCGTTCCAAGCGCTTTTTCAACCTCCCTTATTCCATATACTAATTCTTTAAGCTCTTTGGGATTTAGTGATGATGAATGATCTGGCCCTTCAAATGTTTTATCAAGTGTAAAATGCTTTTCAATAATTTTTGCACCTAATGCTACTGAAGCAAAGCAGGCATAGTTGTTTTCAGTATGATCAGAATATCCCACATCAACTTTGCAAGCCATTCCAATGCTATTCATGGCAAATAAATTTGTATCTTCAATTTTTGAGGGATAGTTTGTAGTGCACTGCAAAACAACAATATCATTATTACCAGTTTCTCTAATTGCTTCTACTGCTGCGAATACTTCTGCCATTGTTGCCATGCCTGTCGAAATAATCATTTTCTTATGCTGTTTAGCAGCATATTTCAGAAAAGGTAATTCTGTAAGTTGGCCAGAAGCAACTTTAAATCCGTCTACACCAAGTTTCATAAGAAAATCTACATCTTCAAAATTGTATGGCGTTGACAAAAAATCAATTTCGTTTTCCTGACACTTTTTTATCAATAACAAATAATCATTATAATCTAATTCTAACTTCTTTAACATGTCAAACTGAGATTCCGTCTTTGAAGTAACATTGAGCTGGTAATTTGCCTTAGGCGAGATTTCTGTTACAATTTGTGCTGCCTTGAATGTCTGAAACTTTATACAATCAACACCACATTTTTTTGCTTCATCAATCAACTGTATTGCGATATCAATATTTCCGCAATGATTTACTCCTGCTTCCGCAATTATGTAAACATGATTATTCATAAAGAAGTATTAGAATTATAAACGTCCATCTACAATTGAACGATCAAAAAATGCCTTAGTATCAAAAATTACACTATTTGATTTGACTATGTTTTTTAAATCAATAATTTTAAATTCCTCATGTGAAACAGCGAGTACCACAGCATTATAATTATCTACAATACTATCTAACAGATTTAAATTATATTCATTTTTTACTGCTTCTTTGTTAGCATGTGGGTCATAAACATCAAGAATTAATCCAAATTGAATTAATTCTCTTACAATATCAATAACCTTAGAATTACGTATATCTGGGCAATTTTCTTTGAAAGTTATACCTAGGACCAATGCCTTAGCTCCTTTTATAGTTATTCCTTTATTTATCATTAACTTAACAACTTTGTTCGCGACAAACATTCCCATAGTGTCATTAACACGACGGCCGGACAAAATAACTTGGGGATGATATCCTAAACTTTCTGCTTTATAGGCAAGGTAATATGGGTCAACTCCAATGCAATGTCCACCAACCAACCCTGGTTTATAAGGCAAAAAGTTCCATTTAGTTCCAGCAGCAGCCAACACATCATGTGTATCTATTCCTATACGATCAAAAATTAATGCTAATTCATTTACAAATGAAATATTGACATCACGTTGTGCATTCTCAATTGCTTTACTAGCTTCTGCAACTTTAATACTAGGTGCTAAATGTGTACCAGCAGTTATAATACTTTTATACAATTCATCAATTTTCTTAGCTATATTAACAGTTGAACCAGAAGTTACTTTTTTAATTTTAGTTAAAGTATTTATTTTGTCACCTGGATTAATTCGCTCTGGAGAATAACCACAGAAAAAATCGAGATTAAATTTTAATGAAGAGTATTTTTCTAAAATTGGCACACAATCTTCCTCAGTGCATCCTGGATAAACAGTTGATTCATAAATAACAATATCACCTTTTTTTAAAAATTTACCTACCGTTTCACTTGCTTTTAGTAAGGGACCAAGGTCTGGTTTTTTAAAATGATCAATAGGTGTAGGAACAGTAATAATAAAAATATTGTACTTTATTAAATCATATGGATTACATGAAAAAGTTAATCCAGATTTCTGAGTACCTTTTATGGCGTGATTCATACGAAAGATATCTGCCTCTAATGTTCGGTCAATGCCATTTATTAATTCTAATACTCTCACTTCATCAATATCAAATCCTAATACTTGATATTTTGTCCCAAACTCTATAGCAAGAGGCAAACCCACATAGCCTAAACCTATGATTGCAATTTTGATATTATTTTTCATCAATTATTTTGTTAAATTCTTTTATTGTTTTAAGAATCCCTTCATGTAATTTTATACTTGGCGCCCATCCTAAATTATTTATTTTCGAACAATCCATTAACTTTCTAGATGAACCATCGGGTTTGGTTTTATCTAATAAAATTTCACCCTTAAATTCTACAATTGATGCTACTAATTCTGCCAAATTTTTAATATTTATATCTTCACCACAGCCAATATTTACTAACCCTTTATCGTTGTAGTTTGTAAGCAAAAAATGACAAGCATCAGCTAAATCATCAACATGTAAAAACTCTCTTCTTGGTGTTCCTGTTCCCCAAATAGTAACAGTGTGCTCATTATTCTTTTTTGCTAAAACAATTCTTCTAATTAAAGCAGGCAGTACGTGAGAGTTTTTTGGGTGATAGTTGTCATTGGTACCATACAAATTTGTAGGCATCGCAGAAATAAAGTTGCAACCATACTGCGCTCTATAACTATCACACATTTCAATACCAGCAATTTTTGCAATGGCATAGGGTTGATTAGTCGGCTCTAGATATCCACTTAACAAGTATTCTTCTTTCAACGGCTGTGGAGCCATTTTAGGGTATATACAAGAAGAACCTAAAAACAATAATTTAGTAACCTTATTTAAATAGGCAGCATGAATAATATTGGCTTCAATCATTAAATTATCATAAATAAATTCTGCTCTATAGGTATTATTGGCATGAATACCTCCTACTTTTGCTGCAGCTAGGATTACATATGCTGGTTTTTCTTTTTTGAAAAAATCATTTACAGCTTGCTGGTTTCTTAAATCTAATTCACTAGAAGTTCTTGCAACAATATTGTTATATCCTTCTTTCCTTAATTTACGCTCTAATCCGGAACCTACCATTCCTCTGTGTCCAGCAATATATATTTTAGCATTTTGCTCCATAATTATAATCCACTTTGTTTAATATACAATTCCTTTTTAAACAAGGAAATATCACTGGCTACCATTTCTTTAACCAATGCTGCTAAATCATACTTAGGTTTCCAACCTAACTGAGTCATTGCTTTAGTTGGATCTCCAATTAATAAATCAACTTCAGTTGGTCTATAATATTTGGGATCTACTTTAACAACTACTTTTCCTTCTTCCAATTTGTATTCACCAGTATTTTTCACAACATATGCCTCCTCAGCTTCGTCCTTTCCTCTAAATCCTAATTCAATCCCCAATTCAGCAAAACTCATTTTGACAAAATCGCGGATAGTAGTTGTAATTCCAGTTGCTAAAACAAAGTCTTCTGGTTTTTCTTGTTGCAAAATCAAATACATTCCTTCTATATAATCTTTTGCATGACCCCAGTCTCTTTTAGCATCTAAATTTCC
>CANJDY010000006.1 GCA_947472635.1 Chitinophagaceae bacterium | reverse complement strand
TTCAGCGATTATTACTGCCACCCAGGCTGGTGATTCTTTTTATTATGCTGCCCTGAGCATGGCCAAAACACTTACTGTAAACAGGGTACCCCTTACCGTGAAAGCGAATGACACTACCAAGATACAGGGAGAAGACAATCCAGTTTTTGCATTGTCCTATACTGGTTTGGTAGCAGGTGAAACAGGTGCCAATCTGTTGGCAACGGTATCCACCAGTGCTATAAAAGGTTCTGCAGCGGGTTACTATACGCTTTCAGCGACGGGAGCAGATACATCCAATTATATCATCACTTATGTGAGCGGCAGGTTGACCATTTATCCTCCGGGAGGTATGGACCAAGTAAATCTAAATGCGTTTCAAAGCAGTAGCAGCCAGCTCACGTTAAGGATATTTTCTTTGCAACCTACCGCTGGAGATGCCATCTTGTATAATTTAAACGGAACGCCGATTAAAAAGATGGCCTGTGATATCCCTAGGGGCTTTTCAAATACAAAAATGGATTTGCCATTCCTATTACCAGGTTTATATATTATCACGGTAAAAGGCAGGGCGGTTGACTGTAAAAAAGTAATTTCAATATTGTAATAATTAAAAAGATGTCATCTCCTTTCTCTATTAGTTTGTTTTTTTTAATCTTGAGCGGATCACTCAACATTTCTGCACAAGTCAGTTTAAGTGCCGAGGGAAAAGGAAAAACCTATGAACTTATCAACAGCAGATTGTCTCCCGGCCACGAGGCCGTGGAGGCATCTGATCAATGTGCCAGCCATCCTGAATTTGGAAGGCATATTGCAGAAAAATGGGACTCCTCATTGAATAAATATGTGTTTGAATTTTATGCGCATGTAACACCCGACAATGATCGATGTGAAAAGTTTGATCGGCAGCGCGTGGAAATTAAAACCTACGAATCTTCCCCGGCTAATTTGAAAGGAACGCTAGGTGAGTCAATTACCTATCAGTGGAAATTCAAACTGCCGGCAGGCTTTCAGCCATCCTCTAGTTTTACCCATCTCCACCAAGTAAAAGCGGTGGGAGGAAACGATGGGATGCCCATTTTTACACTAACCGCGCGCAAAGGAAAACCCAACCAGTTGTTGCTCATTCACGACAATACCAATACGGTTGCCAAGCTAGCGCTGTCGAAGCTCGAAGCGCAATGGGTAGAGATTACGGAAAAAATAACGGTGGGTGCCACCGGAACTTACTCCCTATCAATCAAGCGGATAAGCGATGGGGTGGAACTGCTTACTTACAGCAATCCATCGATAATGACCATAAGGGCCGACAACAAATTCATCCGCCCCAAGTGGGGAATCTATAGAAGTTTGCTTTCCCCCTCCGACCTTCGGGATGAGGCGGTTCGGTTCGCCGATTTTTTGATTTCAGAAAATTAATTGAGATGACATCTTTTTCTACTAATGACAAATAAATTATACCTGTTTCTTGTATGTTCTTTGTTGTGCCAATTTTCGGCGCGAAGTGGAGATCCTGTTGTTAAAAAAATTGAAAAAGTTATCAAGTCGGCCTTACTCCTACGCGCCGATAGTGCAATGACCGCATTTCCCATTACCATCACCGTCCAATCCTGCGATCGATCTGCCGGCGGACTGCATGATTTTTATTCGGAAGGAGATTATTGGTGGCCCAATCCGGCCGATCCAAAGGGGCCTTATATCCAACGAGATGGACAAACCAATCCGGGTAATTTTACCGCTCACCGAAAAGCAATGGTGCGCTTCAGTCAGCTCATTGGCAGCCTTGCCTCCGCCTATCTAATTACCCAAGATGAAAAATATGTAGCGCATGCTTTCACTCATTTAAAAGCATGGTTCATAAATGAATCTACCTTAATGAACCCTTCGCTATTGTATGCACAGGCCATCAGCGGCAAAGTTACCGGAAGAGGAATCGGTGTAATCGATATGATTCAACTGATGGAAGTGGCACAGGGAATCCGGGTGATGCAAAAGGCATCAGTGGTTAACCCAGCCGAACTAAAAAAAATAAAAAACTGGTTTGCCCAATATTTGACTTGGGTAAACACTCATCCATACGGCATCGAGGAAAGAGAAGCCAACAATAACCACGGCACTTGCTGGGTAATGCAGGTAGCTGTTTTTGCAAAATTAACTGGCAACCAGGCAATCATCGATGATTGTAAAAACAGGTTCAAAACAATTTTGCTTCCTAGTCAAATGGAGGTGAATGGAAGTTTTCCACTGGAGTTGAAGCGGACTAAACCTTACGGGTATTCGCTTTTTAATTTGGATGCCCTTGCTACTATCTGTCAGCTATTGTCGGATGAAACCGAAAGCCTTTGGGATTTCAGGTTGCAGGATGGAAGAACCGTGCAGAAGGCGATTGAATTTATGTATCCCTTTGTGGCCAACAAAGAAAGTTGGAAATACCCCAAGGATATTATGTATTGGGAAGAGTGGCCCGTGGCTCACCCTTTTTTGGTATTTGGGTATAAAAAAACAGGCAATAAAAAATGGTTTGCCACTTGGAAAAAATTGAACCATTTTCCGCAAACGGAGGAAGTGGTAAGAAACCTTCCGGTAAGAAATCCATTGATTTGGATGTAAGCCTATTATTGGAATGGTAGAAAGCAGTTATTATAAATTGTAAGGACTCAAAAAATAAAAATGAAAAAACAACTCGTACTCTTTTCCCTATTACTGTCTGTATCTGTAGTAGCTGTTTTTGCACAGCAAAGTGCCAAACCCAATATTCTTTTTATTGCGGTGGATGATTTAAAACCCGTACTGGGCTGTTACGGCAACACGCTGGTAAAAACGCCCAATATCGATCGCTTGGCCAAAATGGGCACGGTGTTCATGAGCAACTATTGCCAGCAGGCAGTTTGCGGTCCAACAAGAGCAAGTTTGATGACGGGCATGCGCCCCGATGTTACCAAGGTGTGGGATTTAAAAACGCAAATGCGTGATATGAATCCCGACATAGTAACCCTCCCCCAATATTTAATTACCCAAGGGTATAATACTTGTGGAATTGGAAAGATCTATCATCCCAGCAGTGCTATCAAAAAAATAGATCCGGTATCATGGAATACCCCCTACCTTTTTGCAGAGGACAAGGATTACCCCAATGGAATGGGAATGCCAGCCAATAGCCAGTACCAAGACCCCGCCACCAAAGCATTTTTTGCTAACAAGGGATCCAAGCAAAAAAAGCTGAGTGATGATGATGAAATTCCTACTAGCATAAAGGGTCCTTCTACCGAATGTATTGATGTGCCGGATAATGCCTATGAAGATGGTGCCAATGCCTTGCTGTCAAAACTGCAAATGATACAATTGTCAAAAGAAAATAAACCATTTTTTATGGCGGTGGGATTGCATAAACCGCATTTACCTTTTGTATCACCTAAAAAATATTGGGATTTGTATAACCGCGCTGATATGCCCCTCGCAACATTTCAGGAGCATGCCAAAAATAGTCCTTTGATTGCCTATCACATTTCTGGTGAGTTAAGAAATTATACAGATATTCCAGCATTTGTAACCTTACCCAAAGAGGAAATGGGAATTGGTCTTAAAATAGAAAAACAAAAAGAGCTGGTACATGGATACTATGCTGCCGTATCTTATATGGATGCCCAAGTGGGCATTCTTTTAAACACACTTGATTCATTGGGCATATTGAAAAACACCATCGTCGTGCTTTGGGGCGACCATGGTTGGCACCTGGGTGATCATGATCTTTGGAACAAGCATACTACTTTTGAGCAGGCTACCCGAGCTCCATTAATCATTGCAGCTCCGGGAATGAAGCCGGGCAGATCAGCTTCTCAATCGGAGCATCTAGATATTTTTCCAACCATCTGCGATTTGGCTGGATCGCCTATTCCTGCTCAGTTGGAGGGGAAAAGCTTGGCGCCTATTATGAAAAATAACAAGGCTACAGTGAAGGCATTTTCAGTAAGCCAGTATCCTCGTCATTTAAAAAAGGAAGAAATGAAAAAACTCGGTTATGCCGATGGCAATCTGATGGGATATAGCCTGCGCACCGACAAATACCGCTTTACCATTTGGATGAATGACTTTACCAGTAAGGCTCCCTTTAGCGAAAAGAAAGTATATGCAAAGGAATTGTATGATTATGTGAAGGATCCTTTAGAAAAAGTGAATGCGGTAGACGATAAAAAATATGCAGCTATTTCCAAAGACCTGTACAATAAAATGATTGTATTTTTTAAGACGCAGGAAACAAAGTAGTCCCTATTTTTATTGGTGAACTGCAATTCGTTTGTTTGCCATCGAAACCATCCTGTAATGTTGTTCGTATACAAGTTTCAGGCTATAGTAAATTTAATGAAGTAAAGATGAAATCATTGATAAGAAAATTTTTTTTGGCAGCGTTGCTCTTGGGAATTTCATGCTTGATGAATTTGCTATCAGGCATAACTGTGTTTGCAGGTACCATCAAAGTTAATACAGTAGCTGCTTTGCAGGCTTCTATTAATAGTGCCCAGGCAGGGGATAGTATTGTGCTAGCAAATGGCACCTACCTAAGCAATGTTTTAAATATCAGCAAAAGCAATATTACGGTGCTGGCAGAAACTCCCGGCGGCGTGTACCTCAATGGCACCAATGATATTAATATAACGGGAAATTATATTGTATTTAGCGGCTTTCAATTTACTCAGGGGGATATCGGTACTGCTTACCTGATAGAAGTGTATGGCAGTCACAATGTATTGACACAATTAAATTTTAGTGGGTATAGTGCCAAAAAATACATTGAGGTAAAAGCAGGCACCCAGTACAACGAAATATCCTATTGCAATATTGAAAAAAAACCCGCTGCCGCGGAGGTCGGTTGCACCATCCAGATCTCCACCTCAGCTACTGTTCCGGGGTATCATATCATTCGATACTGCTCTTTTCAAAATTATTATGGTTTGGGCGCCGACTATGGAAATGAACCCATCCGCATCGGTTTGGGAGCAGAAGCACTCAATGCATCGCGTACCATTGTGGAGCATTGTTATTTCAACAATACCGGTTTGGGCGACAGTGAAACTATTTCAGTAAAAAGCAGGGAGAATGTCATCCGTTTTTGCACGTTCACCAATCAGCAAAATGGGATGCTATGTTTTAGAAATGGCGATGACAATGCAGCCTATAGCAATTTCTTTATCAATGCGGGAGGTATCAGGGTAAAGGAAGCCAGCAATATTTATTGCTATAACAATTACTTTGAAAATTCAGGCATTGGCAGCAGTGCAGATGCGGTTACCTATGTATATGTGACTCCACTTGTCCCACCTACCGTTGATGCACCTAGAACCAGTAATTTAGTCAACGTCAATTTTATTCACAATACTTTTTATAATTGCGGCTCTATCGATTTGGGTGGTGCAGGTGCTACCAACAATACTTGGGCTAATAATATTTTTAAAAAAACTTCGGGGTCTATTTTCAAAAATGCCAATTCGGGAACTACCTGGTTGGGAAATATTGGTAGTGGAACCTTGGGTATACCGATTACAGCTGGCATGACGAATGTGGACCCGTTGTTGACCACCAATGCGAATGGCTATAAGGGAATTACTGCATCGAGCCCTGCAATTAACGCAGCGAGTTCGGCCTATCCGGCGATTGTAGATATTGCCAATATCGATGACGACCCTACTTTATTATTTGACATTAGCGGACAAGCTAGGCCTGTCACCAAGTCTTTAAAAGATGTAGGATGTGATGAGGACACCACCGGAACTATTACCAACCATCCATTATTAGTAACACAGGTTGGGCCTTCGTATTTGAATGGACCCAAGCTTCAAACAATTAGTTTTGCAGCCATACCAGCTAAGTCGATTGCCGATGCAGCATTTACACCCAGTGCTACCGCAACCTCTGGGCTGGCAATAACTTACCAGAGTTCCAATAGCTCTGTGGCTACGATTGTAAATAATATGGTTACTATAGTAGGAGCTGGGACTGCTGTAATCACTGCATCACAGGCTGGTAGCGATGAATATGTTGCTGCGCCGAATGTTACGCAAACCTTACTAGTGGGAAAGGCCAATCAAACCATTACGTTTGCAGTGTTAGCGGCTAAGTCAATAGCAGATGCAAGTTTTTCACTTGCTGCAACTTCCAGTGCTGGTCTTACAGTGACTTACCAGAGTTCCAACACTTCTGTTGCAACGATTGTAAACAATACCCTTACCATTGTAGGAATCGGCAGTACCATCATTACTGCATCACAGCCAGGCAATGCATCTTACAATGCAGCAGCAGATGTTACGCAAACCCTAACAGTGGGAAAGGCCAATCAAACCATTACGTTTGCAGCCATAGCGGCTAAGACAATCATCGATCCAGCCTTTTCACTTGCGGCTAGCTCTTCCGCTGGATTGACAGTGACTTACCAGAGTTCTAATACGGCTGTTGCAACGATTGTAAACAATACCCTTACCATCGTAGGAATCGGCAGTGCCATCATTACTGCCTCACAAACAGGCAATGCATCTTACAATTCCGCAGCCAATGTTACACAAACATTGGTAGTGGGGAAGGCTAGTCAGACCATTGTGTTTGGAGCATTGCCTGCTAAAATAATTTCTGATGCACCCTTTTCTCTCACGGCAACGTCTACTGCAGGATTAGCAGTTGTTTATCAAAGTTCCAATCCATCTGTGGCAAAGATTACTAACAATACCGTTACCATCGTAGGAATAGGAACCACCATCATCACTGCATCACAATCCGGTAACGCAGCTTACAATGCTGCAACCGATGTACCACAAGTGCTTACTGTGAAATTACCAGCCAGCCTTCAAAACAACATTTCGTTTTATGTGTATCCCAATCCGCTTTCAAAAATAGCACATGTCTATTATCGCTTATTGGAAAGTTCGGTTGTAAAAATTGACCTATTGGACCTAAGCGGGCGTATAATAAAAAATATTTTAGTAAATGAGCAACAGGGGGTAGGAGATTATAATCGTACGATTACCATGCCAAATTTGGCAAGCGGCAATTATTTTATCTGCTTGAAAACGGATCATCTTACCCAGACGTTTCCGATAGTGGTTTTAAAATAAGTTGATAGTATCTAAACAAAATAAATAACATCATCATCCGGGTATACTATTTTATATCACCTGGCAAAATGTACATATGAAAAATTATTCATCATTCGGGATCTTACAAATAAAAAAAAGAGTATTTATTGGCGTTGCAGCAATGCTTATTATTGTACCAAATCTTTTTGCCCAATCACCAACAAAACCCAATGTTTTATTTATTGCCATTGATGATTTGAAACCAATTTTGGGTTGCTATGGCAACCAAATAATTAAGACCCCCAACATTGACCGCTTGGCAAAAATGGGAACGGTATTTATGAGCAACTATTGTCAGCAAGCGGTTTGCGGTCCTACCAGGGCAAGCATGCTGACTGGCAGGCGGCCCGATTATACCAAGGTATGGGATTTGAAAACGCCTATGCGTGATGTAAATCCCGATATACTGAGTTTACCACAATACCTTATCAGCCAAGGCTACACAACGCAAGGAATTGGAAAAGTATACGACCCTAGAAATGTTGACGAGGAATTGGATGTCCCTTCCTGGAGCGTTCCTTATTACAAATCAGCAAAGGGGTACTTTAGTCAGCAAACGGGCGAACCTGTTTTGGGGCAGTACCAATCTCCAGCAACAAAGTTGCAAGCGAATAATCTTTTAAAAGAAGCTACTGAAAAAGGACTGAAGAAAAAAGAGGCCAGATTATATGTAGAGGAATCAGTAAAGCCCACTACCGAAGGGGTAGATGTACCGGACAATGCTTATGAAGATGGCGCCAATGTATACCGGTCAAAAGACATTTTGATTCAATTGAGCAAGTCTACCCAGCCCTTCTTTTTTGCGGTGGGAATTCATAAACCACATTTACCTTTTGTAGCGCCAAAAAAATATTGGGATTTGTACAAGCGTTCAGACATGCCCGTTGCAAAATTTCAAGAGTCATCCAAAAATGCAGTACCTGTTGCGTATACCGATGCTGGTGAAATAAGAAAGTATTCAGACATAGCCCCATTGATTTCTTTCACTGATCAAAAAAATTATGGGTTAACCTTGCCTTTGGCCAAACAGCAGGAACTGATCCATGGCTATTATGCTGCCGTTTCGTACAGCGATGCATTGGTAGGCATTTTATTGAATACGCTTGACTCATTGGGTTTGACAAAAAACACCATCATTGTTTTGTGGGGTGATCATGGTTGGCATCTGGGTGATCATAATTTGTGGTGCAAGCACACCAATTTTGAACAAGCCACCCATGCGCCACTAATCATTGCAGCCCCGGGAATAGCTCCCTCCAAAACAAATGCTACCACAGAATCTGTGGATGTGTTTCCTACTTTATGTGAATTGACAGGATCTACTATTCCAACTTCACTAGATGGTAAATCATTATTGCCCTTAATGAAAAGCTCATCGGCAACTGTAAAAGATTTTGCGGTAAGCCAATACCCTAGAGCAGGGTCAAAGGAAGAAGCAAAAAAAATGGGATTTTCAAGTAGCAAATACATGGGCTATTCTATCAGAACGAGTCGCTTCCGGTATACGATTTGGATGGGAGATAATTTTAGAAGTTCGCAGCCATTTAAAAGCAGTTTGGTGGTAGGTAGTGAATTGTATGATTACCAGAAAGACCCGGAAGAGACAATCAATGTTGTCAATGAAAAAAGTTATTCAGCCGAGTCGAAAGAAATGCTGCAGAAAATGGTTGCATTTTTCAAATCACAGGAAGGAAAATAAACCAAGATTTTTTTTCTGCTGCCTTTGCATTGAAAGAAATGGTCATTTTGCTTTTTGAAAAATAGTTTTATGCAATTCAATTCGACAGTTTGACGTATTAAAAATCGTCTTATAAGTAATAAAAAAAGTTTTGGACAATTTATTGGCAAGTAAAAATCAGACAAAGAGAAAAATGAAAAAAATTAAACGATCCATTTGTTTGTTAGCGGCCGCTGTCAGCTTATTAGCAGGCCTTCCGGCATTGGCACAGCAAAAAGCCAAGCCCAATATATTATTCATTGCCGTCGATGACCTTAAGCCCGTATTGGGTTGCTACGGCGACAAATTGATTCAAACGCCCAATATCGATCGGCTCGCAAAAATGGGAACGGTATTTCTGAGTAATTATTGCCAGCAAGCAGTATGCGGACCAACGCGTGCAAGCATAATGACGGGCAAGCGACCGGATTATACCCAAATTTGGGATTTAAAAACACAGATGCGCGACATCAATCCTGATATCGTTACCATTCCTCAGTATTTTATTGGGCAGGGATATACTACTGCTGGTATCGGAAAAATTTATCACCCAACTTCTATTGACAAGCAAAATGATCTGCCTTCCTGGAGTATTCCTTATTTAAAAGCCGGCGAACATGATTTTGCAGCGGGATGGGGAGAGCCGATATTGGTTGGGGGTTATCAATCGCCCCAAACCAAACTGTTGGTAAAAAAATACATGAAAGAAGCAGCGGCAAAGGGGTTGAAGGATTCAGCGTCAAGGGCCTATGTTGCCAAATTTATTAAACTATCTAGTGAATGTATCGATGCCCCGGATAATGCATATGAAGATGGTGCCGATGCATTGATAGCAAAGCGCCAAATGGCTGAAATGTCAAAGGAAAAAAAGCCATTTTTTATGGCAGTAGGTTTTCATCGACCCCATCTCCCTTTTGTAGCGCCAAAAAAATATTGGGATTTATACAATCGAGCTGATATGCCGATAGCCCCCTTCCAACATCCATCCAAAAACGGCGTGGCGATGGCGTATCATAATGTTGGCGAGTTGACCGCGTATACAGATATTGAGCCGCTGGCAAATGAAGGTGATCAAAAAAATGGCGGATTAACCTTAGCAATCGATCAACAAAAAAAATTGATTCATGGCTATTATGCTTCTGTTTCTTATACCGATGCACAGGTGGGGATCCTTTTAAATACATTGGATTCATTGGGGATAACCAACAGTACCATTATAGTGCTTTGGGGTGACCATGGATGGCATTTAGGCGATCATAATTTATGGTGCAAGCATACTGATTTTGAACAAGCTACCCATGCACCTCTTTTAATAGCTGCTCCGGGAATCAAGCATACTACCACTGCTTCTGCTACAGAATTTGTAGATGTTTTTCCAACGCTTTGCGATTTGGCGGGTGTAAAAATTCCGACAAATCTGGATGGAAAAAGTTTGGTTCCATTGATGAAAAATTCTGCGGCATCTGTAAAAGATTTTTCTGTTAGTCAGTACCCAAGAAGTGATACCGCTAGCGAAACGCAGCGACTGGGTTTCGCAGACGCTAAGGTGATGGGCTACTCTATCAGAACCAAACAATATCGCTTTACCATTTGGATGAAAGATTTTTTTAGAAGCACAGAGCCGTTTAACAAGGCATTGGTGGCCGGTAGCGAATTGTATGATTATAAAAAAGATCCAAACGAAACGGTTAATGTAGTGAATGATAAAAAATATGCAACGGTTTATGCAGATATGTACCAAAAGATGCTTCGTTTTTTCACCTCACAAGAAAAAAAGTAACCAATTTTTTAAATAATTGCCATGATAAAAAATCGCATAAAAATAGTAGGCTTGCTAGTGGCATTGGTGTTGTTGAATGCCCTCACTATGCTGGCCCAGCCTACTAAAAAGCCCAATGTGCTATTCATTGCGATGGATGATTTAAAACCGATATTGGGCTGTTATGGCGATCCAATTATTAAGACTCCCAATATTGACCGGCTGGCAAAAATGGGCACGGTCTTTATGAATAATTATTGTCAGCAGGCGGTATGCGGCCCTACCCGTGCAAGTCTGATGACAGGGCTCCGGCCGGATGTTACAAAGGTGTGGGATCTAAATACTACGATGCGAAGTGTGAATCCGGATATCCTTTCTTTGCCACAATATTTTATCAGCCAAGGTTATTCTACTCAAGGTATTGGAAAAGTATATGACCCTCGTTGTGTAGACATAGATATTGACAAGCCTTCCTGGTCGGTGCCCTATTATAAAACGGATCCTACCTATTATCCGGTTGCTAATGGTGAGCCTGTACTCGCACATTATCAGTTACCTGCAACCAAAGCATTGGTAAAAAAATATTTACAAGAAGCTGCAGACAAGGGGCTGAGTGGCAAAGATGCCACCGACTATGCCATTGCCAACGTGAGACCCAGCGTTGAATCTGCCGATGTGCCCGACAATGCATACAACGATGGAGCCAACATGCTTCAGTCTAGAGATATCCTCATTCAGTTGAGTAAAAAAACGCAGCCTTTCTTTTTTGCGGTGGGCATTGCTAAACCTCATTTGCCTTTTGTAGCACCCAAAAAATATTGGGACTTATACAAAAGAGCAGACATGCCATTAGCAAAATTTCAAGAGCAATCTAAAAATGGGGTTGACATGGCTTATCACAACGCAAGTGAATTGAAATTGTATTCAGACATACCTGCCTTACTAGCTTTTACCGATCAAAAAAGTTTCGGCTTATCGCTACCGGTAGATAAACAGCGGGAATTGATTCATGGCTATTATGCAGCGGTTTCCTATGCAGATGCCCAGGTAGGTGTTTTACTACATACGTTGGATTCTTTGGGCTTAACAAAAAATACCATCATTGTACTCTTTGGAGATCACGGCTGGCATTTGGGTGATCATAATCTGTGGTGCAAGCATACCAATTTTGAGCAGGCTACGCATGCACCATTAATTATTTCAGCACCTGCAGTATTGCCCACTACCACTCGTTCCATGACTGAATTTATTGATATTTTTCCTACTATTTGTGACTTAGCAGGCGTTGCCATTCCTCATCAATTGGCAGGAAAAAGTTTGGTACCGATAATGAAAAAAACAGCCAGCTCGGTAAAGGATTTTTCAGTAAGTCAATTTCCAAGAAGCAATTTAAAAAGTGAAACTGGGCGCTTAGGGTATGTAGCTACTACTGCCATGGGCTACTCCATTAGAACCCAACAATATCGGTTTACCATTTGGATGAAAAATAATTTCACCAGTGCACAGCCTTTTGATGCAGCATTAGTGGTAGGTAGTGAATTGTATGATTATAAAAAAGACCCACTCGAAACGATCAATGTAGTGAGTGAAAAAGCATACGCCTCGGTATATAAGAACATGTATCAAAAGATGATTGATTTTTTTAAAACACAAGTAAAATAGGGAAGGATGAAAAGCATTTTTGTACTAATTGGATTATTTGTATTGCCTGCTTTTTGCAGCAAGGCATTCGCAACCGATTATCCGGTTGGTAGTGTGAGTGAATTCAATGCTGCATTATCTAAAGTTAAGGCGGGAGACGTGATTATTTGGAAAGAGGGAAATTATAAAGACCTGGTCATTAGTTTTCAGCCAAAACAAAATGGTAAGGAAGGTAAGCCCATTGTATTGAAAGCGCAAACTCCCGGAAAGGTTGTATTGACAGGTAGTTCACAAATATTTTTGAGTGGAAATTTTTTGCAAGTAGAAGGTTTTTTGTTTGACGGAGCTTCTACACTAGGTGAAAAGGAGAGTGCTATTAAATTAGGTCCACAGACCAAAGCAGGTGAGGATGCAAGTCACTGCAGAGTTACCAATTGTGCGATTGTAAATTATACGCGAACGGAGGAAAGTGGCGTTGATAATAATTATATCGCATTGGAAGGAACGTACAATGAAATTGACCATTGCTATTTTACCGGCAAAACCAACAAAGGTCCAACAGTAGTAGTGAATTATGCATTTGATAAAAAAACAGAAAAGGGAACAGACAATTCTCCCTCAACCTATCACCATGTACACCATAATTATTTTGGTTACAGAACATTTTCGAGTAATGGCGGAGAACAATTAAGGGTAGGTGTTAGCGGTGGTTCTAATACCCATGGATTTAATATCGTGGAGTATAATTATTTTGAAGATGAACGCAATGAAGGGGAAGTAATCAGTAATAAAAGTTGTAATAATATCTATCGTTTCAACACGCTAGTAGGAAATGATGGTTCATTGGTGTTAAGGAATGGAAGGGATTGTTTCGCCTATGGAAATTATATCAATGGAAAATCGGGAAGGAATGAAAGCGGTGGATTGAGGGTGGTGAATTTTAACAATACTGTTTTCAATAATTATCTCGAAAATTTGGAGGGAGGGGGAAAGGCCCTGAAGTCTCCGATAGTAGTCATGGCCGGACTGGAAGGTGCAGGGATCAATGAGTACCATGCGGCAGACAATGCAATCGTTGCGTACAATACCGTAGTTAATTCTTTGGGACCAATGATTGCCATCGGTGTGGGAAATATTAGCAAGGGCAAACCATTTGTTGCGCCTAAAAATGTTGCCTTTGTAGGCAATGTATTGGTCAATACATTGGGTAGCAATACAGACCCATTTGTAGTGGTGAATGAAAATTCGACCTACTCTTCAAGGGGCAATGTATTTACCAATGGAAGATCTGCGGAAAAAGGGTTCTTGTTAGTAAAATCGGATGCCATTTCCAGCAAGCATGGGTTTAGCTATTACAAGCAGGTGATTGACCAGCCGATCATGGATGCAATCAATCAACGGTTGGCGATTCATCATATCAAACTTTCTGAAAAGGAAATGATGGAATTTGACCCCCAATGGATTGTTGGAAAAAAAGAAGTGGGTGTTAGTTGGATGAAATAACTTTAATACATGAAAATCTATTCTAAAAATATCAACTGTTTGTTTTTACTGGTTATTTGCCATTGTATAAATGCTCAAACCATTCCAGTGATTAAGAAAAAAGCGGAAGTAAAAACTTGTTGTACTAGTGCCATTCCGAAGCGGTTTGGGGCTGTTACAATTGCCAATCCATCAGCCCTAGCTGTGGGAGCCAAGTTGCCGACGAGCATCCATGCAGGTATGGTATGGATTAAAGGAGGAACTTTTATGATGGGGGCAGATAATGAGCAGGGTCGTCAAGATGAGTACCCCAAACATGCAGTCCAACTAAATGGTTTTTTTATAGACATTACAGAAGTTACCAATGATCAATTTGCTGCTTTTGTAAAAGCTACAGGCTATATCACTACAGCAGAAAAAGACATTCAATGGGAAGATTTAAAAAAACAGTTAGCAGCCGGAACGCCAAGGCCTTCACCTGAAGTGCTCAAAGCTGCCTCCTTGGTTTTTGTACCAACACCAGCCGCGGTTGACCTGCAGGATTATAGCCAATGGTGGCAATGGACACATGGTGCCGATTGGAAACATCCAAAAGGTGAAGGAAGCGATATTAACAATAAAGGCTTGCAACCAGTTGTTCATGTAAGCTGGGATGATGCAAGTGCTTATTGCAAATGGGCCGGTAAGCGTTTGCCAACAGAAGCCGAATGGGAATTTGCAGCAAGAGGTGGGATGAATAAAAATATTTATACCTGGGGAAATGAAAACGTTGATTCAGGGTCGGCTCATTGTAATTACTGGCAGGGAAGTTTTCCTTCTAAAAATGATAGCAAAGACGGCTTTTATGGAGCAGCTCCTGTAAAATCGTTTGCCCCTAATGGTTATGGATTGTATGATATGGCTGGCAACGTTTGGGAATGGTGTGCGGATCTTTATAACAATCAATATTATTCCACCTTTGAAAAGGTAAAACTGGCTATTCATCCAAAAGGTCCCATAAAAAGTTACGATCCAGATGAGCCATTGGTTGCAAAAAGGGTGATGCGAGGTGGTTCGTTTCTGTGCAATGAATCCTATTGTAGTGGCTATAGGGTAGCTGCCAGAATGAAGAGCTCGGCCGATTCAGGAATGGAACATTTAGGCTTTAGATGCGTTGCAAATAAATAATTTTTTAAATTGAAGCAGTATGATTAAAAGTGTTTTCATTGCCTTGTCATTATTAATCTCATTGAGTGGGGTGGCGCAGCCATTCACTAAAGGAAAAATTTTATACGACAATAAATTATCAAGCCAAGAAAAAATAGCTGACTGGATAATGGAAGGCCCTGGAAAAGCGGAGTGTAAAAATGGTTGGCTGCATATGTACTCACCAGAGGAGGCTGGCCACCATGTATTTTGGTGTCCAACGGATTTTCCGAAAAATATTATTGCCGAGTGGGAAGCCCAGGATCAGGAAATTGACGCCGGATTGTGTATCGTTTTTTTTGCAGCCAAGGGCTTGAAAGGCGAGAGTATTTTTGACCCTTCCTTACCTAAAAGAACTACCGGCGTTTTTACTGATTATACTAAAGGCGCAATGAATGATTATCATATTTCCTATTATGCCAATGGCAAGGATAATCCCAATAGAGAGACGGCCAACCTGAGAAAAAATAAAGGATTCAATTTGGTGCAGACAGGGGAAATTGGTATTCCAGTTACTTCTACAGCTGTTCACAAAGTGAAACTGATTAAGCAGGAAGGAAAAATTCAACTGTATATCGATGATAGAAAAGTAATCGACTGGACAGATGATGGCATACAATATGGAAAAATTTTGGAAGGCGGAAAAATAGGATTTAGGCAAATGCAATGGACGCATTTTGCTTACAGGAATTTTAAAGTGTGGGAATGTATTTCACAATAACCAACTGGTTGGATGTTGATTTTTAGTGGACTAAACAGTAATAGGGTATGAAGCATTTTTTCGGTTTATTTTTAATCTCTTTATTGGTTGTAAAGCATTCACTTGCCATTGAGCCGATGGGTTTTTTAATGCATCCGGCTTTAGGACCAACGGTGGCCGACCCTTCAGATTCTATTGCTTTGCAAAATGACTATGTAAGGGTTTGGCGCAATGGTACAGGTTGTACGGCAGCACATACGGTTAATTATGAAACCAGGGTGATTGTTGCCTTGAATAAAGTGAAAATAAAAAGTAGCAGAGGAAAAATAAGACTTAACCGGGGAGAAATTGCCGTTTTTCTTTCTGACGAATCGTATGCTACCCCTACGGGAGAGTTTTTTGAAGTAGCCTTCAAAACAAATCATCCGCAGGTGAAGGGTCCTGAAAAATGGATCGAACCCTTTAAGAACAAGGTAGTTTATGAGAACCAACAGTTTCGAGTATTCGA
The DNA here is from genome assembly GCA_947472635.1 of Chitinophagaceae bacterium. The sequence continues at coordinate 12,672 of CANJDY010000006.1, read as the reverse complement.
AGAAAGGCTGGCAGCTGGTGACACCCGCGAATTGCATAGCCATGCTCAACGGGTAGTTGTCCGGCTCAACAATGTTCAGTTGACCGATCCAAGGTATTTTGAAAAGGGTACCCCGGGTGGTGGAATACAAGTGCCTAACACGGTGAAATTTGCTGAGCCAATGGAGCATGTGGTGCGCAATCTCAGCAAAATACCATTGTTTAATATAGTGATAGAGTTTAAAGTACAGCAAAATAATTTATAAGAAAATTATGACATTTTCATTGGATCAAATCTTTACCCCTGGTGCTAAAAGAATTTTTGGCAATTCATTCCTGCCTTCATGGCTGATGACCATTGCTTTGTTTTCTTTAACAGCTACCGCTCAAAAATCTCCCGTCAAAAAACCCAATGTGGTTGTCATTCTAACGGATGATATGGGCTATTCTGATGTAGGTTGTTTTGGATCTGAAATCAGAACCCCTAACATTGACCGATTGGCTAAAAACGGATTGAGCTTCACTCATTTTTATAATACGGCTAGGTGCAGTCCCTCGAGGGCATCCTTGCTTACAGGATTGTATCCTCACCAGGCAGGTATGGGGCATTTGGCAACAGAAAATTTTACCCAGCCCGGCTACTTAGATGACCTGAGTAAAAATGCAGTAACCATGGCCGAAGTATTTCAACAAGCAGGCTACGCAACTTACATGACTGGCAAATGGCATCTGTCCAAAAACATGGATAAAAAGGGAGACATTAGCAATTGGCCTTGCCAACGGGGCTTTCAGCGTTTTTTTGGAACCCTCACTGGCGGGGGTAGTTATTATGATCCTGGAGCTTTGCTCAGCAACAATACTTTTATCCCACCCGGCAATAATTTTTATTATACCCATGCCATTACTGACAGTGCTGTACAATTCATCCGGGAAAATCCGAAGCAACAACCCTTTTTCTTTTACATTGCCTATACCGCAGCCCATTGGCCGTTACAGGCTCCGGAAAATGAAATTCAAAAATACAAGGGACACTATGATGTTGGATGGGATTCTATCCGCAGGCAACGATTCAATAAATTGAAAAAACTCGGCATCATCAGCAAACAATGTATATTGACTGAAAGGGGTGTTTCCATTCCCGAATGGAAAGATGAACCGATGAAAGCTTGGCAGGTTCGCAGAATGGAAGTATACGCAGCTATGGTGGATATAATGGACCAGGGAATCGGAAAAATAATTTCCGCTCTCGAAAAGAAAGGGGAACTGGATAACACGATTATTTTTTACATGCAGGATAATGGCGGTTGTGCAGAACCGTTAGATTCCAACAACCCTCCAGCAATATTAACCGAAGAGCAAAAAATTTTGCGGCCCTTTTCGGTCGATTCAATTTTCTCGGGAAAGAAACCACTCTATAGCCGTGATGGTCGATTTGTAATTAGCGGAAAAGGAGTGATGCCTGGAGATGCCAATACCTTTACTTCTTATGGAATGGAATGGGCCAACGTGAGCAATACACCCTATCGACTTTACAAACATTGGACACATGAAGGCGGAATAGCTTCCCCCCTCATCGTGCAATGGCCAAAAGGTATTTTAGCCAAAGGAAAACTTCGTGTACAACCTACCCATTTAATTGATATCATGGCCACCTGTATAGAAATAGCTCATATCAATTATCCGAAAGTCTATAAAGGAAATACCATCCAACCCATGGAAGGAAAAAGTCTGCTACCTGCATTTACCAACCATGCCATCCAGCGCGACTTTATTTTTTGGGAACATGAGGGAAACCGGGCCATTCGCGTAGGTAAATGGAAATTGGTGTCTACTACCAGTATCAATAAATTCTTTACCGCCCAAGACGAAAATTCCTGGGAATTGTACGATATAGAAAACGACCCTTCCGAGACAAAAAATATTGCAGTACAGAACCCTGAAATAACTAAAGAGTTGTCACTGAAATGGGAAAAGGAAGCCCTACGAACAAAGGCTAAACCATGGCCATGGATCAACAACAATCAAAAAAAACCAGTAAAATAAAACCATAAAAAAAATATTTACGCATTAAAATTTATTTATGAAAGGAAATTTAATTGTATCGATTATTGCTGCAGGTCTAGGCGTAGCAATAGCTTCTTCGTTTTCATCTGTTGGATTGAAAAAAAGGAAGTTGACTTCAGAAACTGCTTCAGCATATTTCAATACTATAAAAATTGACGTTCCTGTTATTGGTAAAAAAATCGCCCAGGGGATTAAGACAAAGCAGCCGCAAAATAAATCTGCCAAAACAACCACAACGCCTGTAAAAAGGGGAACTGAAAAGCAGCCTGATATTTTATTGTTTATTGCGGATGATATGACCTCCATTGATTGTGAGCCTTATGGCAATCCGGATGTTAAAACCCCTAACCTATCCAAACTGGCCAAAGAAGGAATGTGTTTTGATAATATGAACAATGCAACCGCCATGTGCGGCCCTACACGCCAAAGTTTATACACCGGAATTTTTCCTATGAAAAATGGTAGTTATCCTAATCATTCCCAAGTATATCAAAACATAATCAGCATTGTGCAGCATTTCACCAAAATAGGCTACCGTGTGGCATTGATTGGCAAACAACATTATGCGCCGATGGCAAACTTTCCTTTCGAATATTTGGGAGGAAGAAATAGCGATAATGGAGAGGGGGTTGACATTTCCCTAGGCGATGCGGATAAATGGATTAATAAAGACAAGTCCAAGCCATACTTATTGATTGTTGCCACCAATCAACCACATGGTCCTTGGACAAGAGGCAATCCTGCTCAATACAAAGCCGATGAATTAAAGATTGCTCCTTACATGGTGGATACAAAAGAAACCAGATCGAGCTTAGTGAAATATTATGCAGAAATCACCTATGCGGATAGCCTAGTGGGGGATTGTATGAAAATGGTAGACAACTATCACAATAAGGATAACACGATATTTTTGTTTACCAGTGAGCATGGAACTTCACTGCCATTTGGTAAATGGACTTGTTACAATATGGGATTAAAAGCGGCCTTCATTGCTCGCTGGCCAAAGGTTATCAAGCCTTCAACTAGAACTGGTATCCTTGCCCAATATATTGATGTGGTTCCAACACTCTATGAAGCTGCTGGTGGAAACCCTACTTTATTGAGAGGCAATAAGGAGCAAACCATGCCACTTGATGGAAAAAGTTTTTATGCTACCCTCAATGGAAAAGGAACTGAGATTCGTAAGTATGTATATGGCATTCATACTACCAGAGGAATTAAAAATGGCTCTGATAATTATCCAGTTCGCTCTATTCAGGACCATGAGTATAAACTATTGTGGAACTTGAATTTTGCAGATCCATTTTATTGTTCCGTATCCAAATTAGGAAACAAATTGTATGAAGGTTGGCTTGAAAAATCGAAGGGTAATCCGGAGCAATATGAGCATGCAAAACTTTATCGAAACAGGCCTGAGTTTGAATTATACGATGTAAAAAATGATCGCTATGAGTTAAAGAATTTGGCGAATACAAAGCCCCTACAAAAAATCCAAGATAATTTATTTTCTGAATTGAAAAGGTGGATGACAGAACAGGGTGACAAAGGAATTCAATCAGAGATGGAAGCGCTGACAAGATTCAAGGGGGATACTACCAATTGGAAAACTTCGGCGGATTAGCTCCTTTCATTTTTTATTTTAAAAATAACAAAAGGGGCAGTTTTATTAAGCATATATAAACCATGAAGGTGAGTAAATTTAAAAGAATCTTTTTTTTAATGGCAATTGTTGCTATGATGGGGCTTGCCGCAAATGCTGCAGAAATTTTTGTGAGTAATGCTGTTGAATTAAAAGAAGCACTCAAAACTGTTAAAGCCGGCGATGTAATTATATGGAAAGATGGAAAATACCAAGATGTAAAAATTGATTTTAGACCGTCGGCTAGCGGAACGGCACAAAATCCCATCATTTTGAGGGCTCAAACACCGGGAAAAGTTTCCTTTAGCGGAGGCTCCCAGTTACTGATTGGCGGAAATTATTTGCAGGCCGAAGGGTTTTTGTTTGAAGGCGCCTGTACACTAGACAATGGGAAAAATGTGATTGATTTTAAATCTTCCAGTTTCGCCAATCATTGCAGGGTTACCAATTGTGCAATAGTCAACTATTCACTTACAGAGGAAAGTGGAAAGGATAACTACTATGTCAATCTAGTGGGTACGTATAATGAAGTGGATCACTGCTATTTTACTGGAAAGTCAAATAAGGGTCCAACATTGGTGGTGGAATACCTTCAGGGTGTAGGGTATATTTCGGGTAGTGATGTTGCTCCGTCTACGCATCACCGTATTCACCATAATTATTTTGGTTACCGAACTTTTTCCAGCAATGGAGGAGAGCAAATGAGGATTGGAACTAGCACCACTTCTTTTTCGCATGGCTTTAATATTATCGAATATAATTATATTGAAGATGAACGACTGGAGGCGGAGGCGATTAGTAGTAAAAGTTGGGACAATATTTACCGATTCAACACCTTTATAGCTAATGATGGCGGCATGGTTATTCGCCATGGACAGCAGTGTTTTGTATATGGAAATTACATGAATGGCAAAACGGGAAGAAATGAAAGTGCAGGCCTTCGGGTGATCAATCCCAACAATACTGTTTTCAATAACTATCTAGAAAACCTTGAGGGCGGCGACAAAGGAATGAAGGCTCCAATTACTATTATGTCGGGTTTAGAAGGTTCTGCTGTAAGCGGCTATTTTCCTGCCGACAATGCAATTGTAGCCTACAATACAATCGTACATTCTGTAGGCCCCGCCATTAAACTCGGGATTGGAAATGTCAATAAAGGAAAGGCATTGGTAGCTCCCAAGAATGTACTGCTGGTAGGCAATACCATTATCAATACTTTAGGCAAAAACCTGCATCCTATAGAGATCGTAGACAGCTTGTCAACGTATGTATTAAAAGATAACCGGTATAATAATGGAAATACTGAGTTGAAGGGTTTTTCACAATTTAATAAAGAAGAAATCATGTCGAAGGGTGGTTTTAGTTATGTTGCACAAAAAGTAGATAAAACTGTAATAGCCGCTATCAACAAAAGATTGAAAGTACAAGGCATTCAACTCACCGAAAAAGAAATTACTCATTTTGACCCTAAAAAAATAGTCGGTAAAAAAGACGTGGGGGTAAGTTGGATAAAGTAATAATTCGTACTAAAGAAGAATCAAAATTAGAAAGAATGATTGTAAGTAAGAACATAAAAAATGAAAAGCGGAATTTTGGAAATAGGTCCCTTATCCGCATGCTCATCATCGCTATTTTATTTTTTCCGGGTTTATTAGTTGCTCAAAAAAAGCCAGCAAAAAAAACAAATATCATCTATATTCTTGCCGATGACTTGGGTATCGGAGATGTAAGTTGCTATGGATCAGACAGCAACAAAACGCCGCATATCGATCAGTTGGCAAAAGGAGGGTTGCAGTTCATGCACGGCTATACGGCACCGTTATGTGGCCCATCGCGCTCAATGATTCTTACCGGTAGGTATGCTTTTCGGACGGGAGGGGTTAACCAGGATATGGTAGCTGCCATCAAGCCGGAAAATGAAATACTCATACCTGCTGTGTTAAAAACTGCAGGCTATACCACCTCATTGATTGGCAAATGGAGTCAGTTTTCCTTAACCCCAGCAGATTTTGGTTTTGATGATTATATTACTTTTCAGGGAAGTGGTGTTTATTGGAGCGCCGAAAAAAAGAAAGCAGCACTCTATAAGGAAAATGGCCAGGATAAACCATTGGGCAAAGATTATATGCCAGACCTCATGCACAATCATCTGGTAAATTTTCTTTCCACCAATAAAAACAAACCATTTTTTCTGTATTATTCAATGGTACATGTGCATGCAGTTATTCAGCCAACACCTGATAGCAAACCTGGTAGTGATTGGTATGCAGACAATACTGCCTATATGGATAAATTGGTAGGTAAACTATTGGCAATGTTGGATAGTCTGAAGTTGAGAAGCAATACTTTAATTGTTTTTATGGGAGATAACGGGACAGCTAACCAGTATGCAAATAGAAGTACCATTGGCGGAAAACAACTTTCCGGTAAAAAAGGAACCATGTTGGAATGCGGCAGTTTAGTACCTACGATTGCCAACTGGCCCGGTGTTATTGCACCCGGAAAGGTTACCAATACATTGATGGATGCGAGTGATTTATTGCCCACCTTTGCGCAGGTGGCAGGTGCATCATTGCCTACCAAAATTGTATTGGATGGGCAAAGTTTTTTACCTCAGTTACTAGGAAAAATAGGTACTCCTCGGGAATGGATTTTTATTGAATTGGGCAATAAATGGTATGTAAGAGATGCCAAATGGAAATTAACAAGAGAAGATGAATTGTTTGATATGAGCAATGCACCTTTTGAAGAAAAGCTGGTAGTCAATTACAAGGATAATCAGGAAGCAGTTGCCGCCCATGTCCGCTTAAAGGCTGCATTAGACAAACTCAATCCTGCGGGAGGAATAATAGACAATGCGGGAGGTAGTGGCCGACATGCCAGTAATGTTAACAAACAAAATAAATTGAAAAAAGAAAACAAGAATAAGAAAGAAAAAAAAGAGGAGGATGAAAATTAACTAATTGACCGATGAAAAAACACGCTGTTGGATATCTATTTTTATTATTGTTTACGTCCTGTAGCAACAAGTTGCAAAGTACGTTAACCAAGGAATTCATTCATGCCGGACCAGGCTACTCAAAGGCAGTGACGGTAAGTGCCGGTGGGGTAAAAACCATTTATGTGGCTGGTCTTACGGGCGAGGGAAATGATCTGGAAGCGCAAACACGTTCCGCTTTTGAAAATATTAAAACAGAGCTTGAATCAGCCGGAGCATCTTATAAAGACATTGTAAAGATGAACACCTACATGGTAAATTATAAGCCAGCATATATCACTCTCTTTCGAAAGGTAAGAAAAGAAATATTAGGTGAAAAGGATATGCCGGCAAGCACGATAGTGGGTGTTTCTGAACTTGCTGACATCAATAAATTGATTGAGATAGAAGCTATTGCAGTGATAAAAATTACAAAATAAGACCATTCAATGAAAATTATTATTCGGGTTACAACTTTTATTTTTTTGTTGCTGACAGCAACAGTTTTGAAGGCTACAATCGTATTACCTCGCTTGATTAGCGACGGTATTGTATTGCAACGAAATATCCAGTTGCCCATCTGGGGTTGGGCTGATGTGAACGAGCAAGTTGAAGTAACCTTGAATGGAAAAAAGTATACAACAAAAGCTGGCGCAGATAGAAAATGGAAAATATTGTTGGCACCTGAAAAAGCTGGAGGACCCTTTAGTATGACCATAACTGGCATCAACACTATTGTTATTAAAAATATATTAATAGGAGATGTATGGTTTTGTTCGGGCCAGTCGAATATGGAATATGAATTGTATAAATCAGGTGAAAAATATCCAGCTGAAATAGCCGCTTCCAGCAATGACCAAATTCGACATTTTCAGGTTAAAAGAAATATTGCTTTTAATACCTTGCCTGATATAGAATCGGAAAAAGGTTGGGAAGCAGCCAATCCCAGTAGCATACTCAACTGGACAGCTGTAGGATACTTCTTTGCAAAAAATTTATTTAACAAATATCATGTGCCAATTGGATTAATCAATTGTAGTTATGGTGGAACTCCTGCTGAAGCATGGATGAATGAAAAAACGCTTTCCGATTTCCCCGTCCCCTTTGCAAAAGCTATTGAGTATAAGGACACCAGCTTGGTAAATAGTATTTTAAAAAGAGATAAACTATTAACTGAAACCTGGACAAAAAAAATCAATGAAAATGATATTGGGTTGAAAGAAAAGTGGCAGGATGTAAATTACAATGCTGCAGATTGGAAAAAAATGGACATGCCTAATTACTGGCAAGACCAAGGCTTGAATGAGGTAGATGCAGGCATTGTTTGGTTTAAAAAGCAAATCAATATCCCTGCTGCTTATATTGGAAAAAATGCTCTCTTGAGATTGGGAAGTATAGCACAGCGGGACATTACTTATTTTAACGGAGTAAAAGTGGGGGTTAACAATTCGAAATATCCGCTGAGAAAATACGTATTAGACAGCAAGCTTTTAAAAGAGGGAATCAATACAATTACGGTTAGAATTTTGAATGAAAGCGGCAAGGCAGGATTTATAAAAGACAAGCCTTATTTGCTTGAATTAGGAGACACAGTGATAAGTCTTACTGGCGATTGGCAATACAAACTCAGTGCCATTTCAACGCCATTATTGAGGGAAGACAATACCCGATTCCAAGACCAAACGAGCTCGATGTACCATGGCATGTTGGAGCCCTTAATTGGCTGTGGTATCAAGGGAGTGATTTGGTATCAAGGCGAGTCGAATGTGAGCAGAGCAAAAGAATACCATACGGTCTTCACACGTTTAATTTCGAGCTGGCGAAATGAGTGGAAGCAAGGCGAATTCCCATTTTTGTTTGTGCAGTTGGCGAATATTAATGTACCAAAAAAAGAGCCTGCGGAAAGCAAGCTGGCTGAATTACAGGAAGCGCAGCAATTAACTCTTTCTTTGCCCAATACTGGCATGGCGGTGGCCAATGACATCGGCGAATGGAATGATGTACATCCATTGAATAAAGCCGACGTAGGCAATCGGTTGGCATTATCTGCTGCTAAAATTGCCTATGGGGAATCAGCAGTTGTTTATTCCGGACCCACCTATCAGTCTATGAAAATTGCGGGAAATAAAATTATACTTGAATTTTCAAATGTTGGCACTGGCTTGATGACAAAGGATGGGGGCGACTTGAAGTATTTCTCCATTGCAGGTACCAACAAGAAATTTGTTTGGGCAAAGGCTACGATTGCTGGCAACACTATCACGGTATGGAACGATGCCATTAGCCAACCGGTAGCAATTAGGTATGCCTGGGCTGATAATCCTGTTGGAGCAAATTTATATAACAAAGAAGGGTTGCCGGCATCTTGCTTTAGAACAGACAGGTAATCGGATATAAATCACTTACAACTTACATTCTACAACTTACACTACATATGACCAAAAAAAACGCTTTACTATTTCTTTTCTTTTTTTTACTCAGTAATCTGCTGGTAGCCCAAATAAAATTGTCCAGTACTGATATGATCAAGATTGACAAGGAAATACTTTTGGAAAAGAAGAACAGATTACAATCGGGGGATGCTACATTAGTACCGGCTTATAATCAGTTATTGAAAGATGCGGACAAGGCCTTGAATTATAAACCGGTCACTGTGATGAACAAGACGGATCTTCCACCTAGTGGCAACAAGCATGATTATATGAGCATAGCACCATATTGGTGGCCCAACCCTTCTTCATCCAACGGCCTTCCTTATATCCGTAAGGATGGAGTGGTGAATCCCGAGATTAAAAATTTTCCCGATAAGGAGAATATGCCTGTGCTATGCGAAACAATTCATTTACTTGCGTTGGCCTATTATTATTCGAATGATGAAAAATATGCCGCCCATGCTAGTCAATTGATCCGGGTTTGGTTTTTGGATACCGCTACCAAAATGAATCCCCATCTTAATTATGGGCAGGCGGTAAAAGGGGTAACTACTGGTAGGGCTGAGGGTTTGATCGATACCAGGCACTTTATTTTAGTCATTGATGCGATTGGCTTATTGAAAAATGCTGCCTCCTGGACAACAAACGACCAAATAGGCATTAAAAACTGGTTTACCGATTTTTTGAATTGGATGCAGACCAGTGAAATTGGGAGAGACGAATTGAACGCTAAAAATAATCATGGGGTATGGTTTGATGCACAAAGCTTATCATTTGCTATTTTTGCAGGCAATTTGTCTTTAACCAATGAAATTATTTCGAGGGCAGCTAAAAGACTGGATCAACAAATGGATGCAAATGGGTTTTTTCCGCTGGAGATGGACCGAACAACGTCTCTGCATTATACTGTTTTTACGATGAATGCTTTTGTAATCATTGCCCAGCTAGCTGAAAAATCCGGCACTGATTTCTGGTTCTTGAAAACTTCTTCCGGCAAATCGTTTAAAAAATGCTTTGAAGTGATGTTACCGTTTATTACCGGGCAAAAGAAATGGGAGGGGCAGCAGATAAAACCTTTTGATCGTAAGGATGCAGTTCCCTTATTATTACGGGCCGGTAAAAAATACAATTGCAACTCCTGTTCGGAGTCAATTAAAGATATTGAAGGAGTTCAATTCGATAAATTATTACTCAATCTTTTATAAAAAATCAATACAGAAACAAAATAAGCAATCATTAAAAAAAGAACAATCATGTTAAATTTCAGAGTAGACAACAAAATCGCATTGGTTACAGGATGTAGCAGTGGCATAGGAATGGATATCGCTATCGAGCTGGCACAATCAGGTGCTGATATTATAGGGGTAGCAAATAATTTGCCCGCAACAGGAAGTGAGGTGGCTTTGGCAGTAGAGGCTGCAGGTAGAAAATTTTATCCATATGTAGCAGATTTTACCTCAAGGGAATCACTCTATACCTTTCTAAATAAGGTGAAGGCCGACCATCCACGCATCGACATTCTAATAAACAACGCTGGTCATATCATGCGAGCTCCTGCAGCGGAGCATTCGGATGAATACTGGGATATGATTATTGATATCAACCTCAATGCACAGTTTATTATTACCAGAGAAATAGGAAAAAGAATGGTGGACCAAAAGTCCGGTAAAATTGTATTTACCTGTTCTTTGTTAAGTTTTCAAGGCGGTATTAATGTTCCAGGATACGCTGCTAGCAAAGGTGCTGTAGCGTCTTTGTTGAAAGCATTCGCCAATGAATGGGCACCTCTAGGCATTACCGTTAATGGGGTGGCTCCTGGTTATATTGCTACCAACAATACGACTCAGCTACGTGCAGATCCAGAAAGAAGTGCAGCCATCTTAGCAAGGATTCCGGCTAACCGATGGGGCGAAACATCCGACCTTACGGGAGCGTATGTTTTCCTTTCTTCCCCAGCCTCCGATTATATTAACGGAACCATCATTACAGTTGATGGAGGTTGGATGGCCAGATAAGTAACTTTTAAAAAACAATTAAATATAAAAAAAATGCAAGTTAGATTTCAAAACAGTCCGAAGGAAACCAGTGAGATGAATACCCAGCAATTGCGGGATAATTTTTTGGTACAGGGTTTAATGCAACCAGGCACTATTCAATTGGTATATTCTCATTTTGATCGTTTAATCATTGGGGGTGTAGTTCCTACTTCAGCGAGTATCGAATTACCAAATGAAGACGAGTTAAAAGCAAAATATTTTCTAGAAAGAAGAGAGATCGGTATAATCAATGTTGGCGGTAAAGGTACCGTTACAGCCGCGGGAGTAGCGTATGAAATTGACAAACTGGAATGCGTTTATCTTGGAAAAGGCACGCAGGATGTTCATTTCAGCAGTAATTCGGCTGACACGCCTGCTCAATTTTACTTACTTTCTCTTCCTGCTCATCATGCTTATCCTAATAGAATGATGACTAGGGCGGAAGCAGCCCCTGTTAATATGGGAGATATTTCCACTTCCAATAAAAGAACAATTTATAAATACATTCACAATGACGGTATTGAAAGTTGTCAATTGGTAATGGGCCTCACAGTACTAGATGAAGGTAGTGTATGGAATTCTGTTCCACCACATACCCATACCAGAAGAATGGAAGCTTATTTTTATTTTGATTTGCATGAAGCGCAGCGCGTAATGCATTTTATGGGAGAACCCCAAGAAACAAGGCATCTTGTAGTTGCCAATAATGAAGTAGCTATTTCTGCCCCTTGGAGCATGCACTTTGGTGTCGGTACAGCCAATTATGGTTTTATTTGGGGTATGGCAGGCGAAAATAAGGAGTTTACGGATATGGATCCTCAGCCCCTTGCGAGCTTAAAATAATTTATCTAATCAATTAAAGTAGTAAAATAATGAGTAAGAAAGTAGTAACGCTTGGAGAAATCATGTTGCGTTTATCAACTCCTGATTTTAAAAGATTTGTACAAGCCGACACATTTGATATCACTTACGGTGGCGGCGAGGCCAATGTGGCCGCGGCTTTGTGTAACTATGGTTTGAATGGTACATTTGTTAGCAAAGTGCCCAATAATCCAATCGGCCAATCGGCTATCAATCATTTGCGCCGGTATGGAGTAGACACACAATTTGTAGCCCGTGGAGGCGAAAGATTGGGTATCTATTTTTTGGAAACCGGTGCATCTATGCGTGCCTCACAAGTAGTGTATGATAGGGCAGGCGCCTCCATTGCCGATGTGGATGCAAGTGAATTTGATTTTGATAAAATATTTGAGGGAGCCGATTGGTTTCATACAACTGGTATTACTCCTGCGCTGAGCGACAAAGCAGCAGCTTTGACTGAAGCCGCCCTAAAAGCGGCTAAGGCAAAAGGCATTACCACTAGTATTGACCTGAATTTTCGTAAAAAATTATGGAGCAAAGAAAAAGCAAGAGAGGTAATGAGCAGGCTTTGCCAGCATGTAGATGTATGTATCGGCAATGAAGAAGATGCCGATACCACATTGGGTTTTAAGGCAAAAGATACGGATGTTACCAAGGGTGAGTTGAATCTCGATGGCTTTAAGGA